>CAZOJA010000050.1:0-12802 GCA_964579955.1 uncultured Veillonellaceae bacterium
GCAGGCATCGTCACGGCGATGGGCGCAGCCGGCATGGGGATTTCGGTGGCTTTGGTGGAAAAAGAGAGAATCGGCGGGGAATGCTCCTGGAGCGGCTGCGTGCCGTCCAAGGCATTGCTCGCGGCAGCCAAAGAAGTGCACCGGATCCGGCAGGCCGAAAAATGGGGCGTGACGATAGGCGCAGGAATCGATGTCAGCGGCGTGCCGGCAAAAGTCCGCGAACTGACGCAGCGGGCGGCGGATCGCAGCCAGACGGTGGCGCTGCTGAAAGCCTCCGGCGTGGAGATCTATTACGGAGCGCCCCGGTTTGTTGCCGCCAATGAAGTGGTGGTGGGCGGCGAACATCTCTGTGCCGACGACATTGTGCTTGCCACCGGGTCGTCGCCGGTCCGGCCGGCGAATATCGGACTGGAAACCGTGCCGTATGTGACAAACCAACAAATTTTTGACCTGGAAACGGTTCCCGCTTCCCTGGGCGTGATCGGCGGCGGGCCGATCGGCGTAGAAATGGCCCAGGCATATGCGCGCCTGGGCAGTGCGGTCACCTTATTTCAGTCCGCCAGCCAGATCCTGCCGCACGATGACAGGGAGTTGGCAGACGCGTTGGCGGAAATTCTGCGGCAGGAAGGGATAACCATTTACCTCGCGACCCGGGTCAAACGGGTTGAAAAAAATGGGGAAAAAACCCGAATCACGGCAGCCGACGCGGCAGGGAATGCTGTGACCGCCGAAGTTGAGGCGCTGCTGGTCGCCGCTGGCCGGCAGGCGAATGTCGAAGGGCTGGGGTTGGCAGACATCGGCGTTGAACATACGACCAAAGGAATCAAGGTCGACAAACACCTGCGGACGACCGTGCCCGGCATCTGGGCCTGTGGCGACTGCACCGGTCAATACCAGTTTTCCCATATTGCGGAGGTAGAGGCGCGCATCGTGTTGCAGAACATCCTGCTGCCGATCAATCAGGAACCCGACTATGCCGGCATTCCCTGGGGGACGTTCACCGACCCCGAACTGGCCCATCTGGGCCTGACGGAAGCGCAGGCGAAAGAGCAAGGACTGAGCTACCGGGTCTACCGACAGCCGTTCACGCTGGTGGACCGGGCGGTGGTCGAACAGGAAGACGCCGGGATGATCAAGCTGATCGCCAAGCCGAACGGGCAGCTGCTCGGTGCGCATATTCTTGGCGCGGGAGCCTCGGACCTGTTGAATGAACTGATGGTGGCCAAACACGCGGGCGTCGGTCTGAAAACGCTTTCTTCGCTGCCGCACGTCTATCCCAGCTGGGGCTATGGCATCCAACGCGCCATCGACCACTGGCTGATCGAAGTCAGCAAGCGCTGGTACGCCCAGTTCGCCCTCAAGGCGCTGAAAAAGCTGTCCGGGTAAAGCGCCGGCTCATTTGCCCATTCGGTAGTAGCCGGCCTTGATCGTTTCCGGCGAAACTCCTAGCCGGTAGGCGGCATAGGCCCACATCGTGCGGTACATCGCCTGCAGTTTGGTCTCGTTTGCATATTTGCGGGCGCTGGTCTCGACCACTTCGGGCAGGATCGCGATCTTGCCGGCGCGGCGCATACTGGTCGACAACGCGGCATCTTCCATGATCGCGGTTTCCGGGAAGCCGCCCAGCTGCCAGAACCGATCGGAGCGCAGGAACATGCCGCGGTCGCCGAAAATCATCCGGGTCATCCGGCAGAACAGGTTCGCGCCAAAGGCCAGAAACCGGTAGAACGGTTCCGGCGGGAAGAATCCCAAATCGAAGCCGCCGCCGATCAGGCGAGGCTCCTGCATGGCCGACAGCATCGACGCGATGCCGCCGGCCGGCATCCGACTGTCGGCATGAAAAAACAGCAGGATTTTGCCGCGGGCGACTGCGGCGCCGGCGTTTAACTGACGGCCCCGGTTGGCGACGGGGCAGCGCAGCGTCCGCACACCGGCCTGTTTGGCGATTTGCAGCGTATCGTCGCTGCTTCCGCCATCGACGACGATCCGTTCACAGCAGGGATGTTCCAGACTGCGCAGGCAGTCGGCCAGATACAGTTCTTCATTCAGCGTCGGCACAATGATGGAAACGGCGATGTCCGTTGCAGCACTTGCCGCCTGGTAGTCGAGCCAGTCCTCGTAGCTGTCGATGTCGCGCTTCGGTGGCAATGGAAACAGCGGCAAGGATTGCTGCCGGCAGAGGCTGTGCACTGAGGCCAGCACCTGCGGCGTTGACCAGGGGATATCCGCCTGGAGGACACGGACAGCTTGTTGTCCAACCTGCCGGGTGGCGCCGAACAGATAAAATCCGCCGTCAATGCTCGGGCCGACCACCGCCGGTTCCGTATCCAGCCGTGAAAAAGCGGCGGCTATTTCCGCTTCGCCCAGCTCCGGAATATCGGAACCGATGACCATCACCTGCGCCGCCCCCTGACGGAAGCCTTCACTCAGGGCGTTGCCCATCCGTTCGCCGATGTTTTGTCCCTGCTGCCGGATAAAGGGCAGATTTCGCCCGGTAAACCAGGCGGCATCAGAATCGGGCGTCAGGGCGACAAGCCGTTGCCAGCGACCATCGCCGCTGCTGGCGGACAAAATCGTTTCCAACATCGTTTCATAGATCTTGGCGGCCTGTTCGAACCCGGCCTCTGCGCCGATGCGGGTCTTTACCTGACCGGCGACCGGGGTTTTGGCAAACAGGATCAGCAGACGTTGCGCCGGAACAGGCGCTGAGTTGGTCATGAGCAGTCCTCCCGATTTTGAATGCGGTAACAACGGCGAATCGATTAAAGCGAACTTACATCAAGAACTTTGAGCCGGTCCTGTATAATGATTATATCACCGGGAAAGACAAAGCCGGAGGCAGTTTTTCCCGCCGAAGGAGAGGGCATGATGCTTCAGGCACCCATCGCAGAATCGATTCACAGCCCCGCCGTGCTGGTGATTTTCGGTGCGTCAGGCGACCTGACCCGCCGCAAGATCATTCCGGCCTTGTATAACCTGTTTTTGGACCGCTGGCTGCCGCAGCAGTTCCGCATCATCGGCTTCGCCCGCACCGGCACGGAACCGGTGGAGTATATCGCGCAGCTGCGCAGCGGCGTGGACCAGTTTTCCCGTCGCGGCAAAACGAGCGATGCCGACTGGCGCGAATTTGCCGCCAAACTGGAGTACATGGCGGCCGACTATGAAGACGAAGACGCTTATCGTGCGCTACTGGCATCGATGAACGCCGGTTGGGGCGAAGCCGCCGACAAGATCTTCTACCTGTCCACGCCGCCGGCGCTGGTGCCGACGGTCATCCAGCGGCTGGGGCAGGCCGGGGATTATTGGGACCGCCCGGAATACCGGATCGTGGTGGAGAAACCCTTCGGTCATGATCTGGCATCGGCCCGTGAATTGAATGCGTTGCTGAAGCGCGACTTTACCGAGACGCAGATCTACCGCATGGACCATTACCTTGGCAAGGAAACGGTGCAGAACATCCTGGCGTTCCGGTTTGCCAACGCGATGTGGGAACCGCTGTGGAACCGCTCTTTCATCGACCATGTCCAGATCACCGTTTCCGAGGAAATCGGCGTCGGTCGGCGCGGTGGCTACTATGAGGGCTCAGGGGCGCTCAGGGACATGATCCAGAATCATCTGTTGCAGCTGTTGTGCCTAGTGGCGATGGAACCGCCCACTTCGTTTCAGGCTGACGAAGTACGCAACAAAAAAGTCGACGTGCTGAACGCGATCCGGCCGATTCTGACGGAACAGGTCGGCCAGGTCGCTGTGCGGGGCCAGTATGCGGCGGCAGCGGACGCTGACCAGGAACGGATCGCCTATCGCAGCGAAGCAGGGATCGATCCGCATTCGACAACCGAGACCTTTGCCGCGCTCAAGCTTTTTATCGACAACTGGCGCTGGCAGGGTGTGCCCTTCTATCTGCGCACCGGCAAAAGGATGCCGGCCCGTTCGTCGGAGATCTCGCTGCAGTTCCGGCCGGTACCGCATCATCCGTTTTCCAATACGTTGATTCAGCCCAACCGGCTGGCGATTCAGATCGATCCGCAGGAAGGGATTCTGCTGCGCACGCTGGCCAAGGAACCGGGGATCGGCATGAACCTGAAGCCGGTCGAGATGCATTTTTCTTATCATGAAGTGTTTGCCACCGCCTCGCCGGACGCTTATGAAACGCTGCTATTGGAAATCGTGCGCGGTGATCCCGGCCTGTTCATGCGGGCCGACCAGGTGGAGGCGGCCTGGGTCGCCATCGCGCCGATCCTGCAGACATGGCAGACTCAAGTGCCGCTGGATTTTCCCAACTACCGGGCCGGCGAATGGGGTCCGGCGGCGGCAGAGGAACTGATCGGCCGCGACGGCCGCAGCTGGTTCATGCCGGCCTGTCTGGAAAATGGTTCGCGCAACGGGTGTAAGCCATGATTGAGGTGTTTGCCGACAACGGCGCGCTGAATACGGCGGCGGCGGAGCGGATTGTCGCGGCAGCCGGCAGGGCGGTCGCAGAGCGTGGCGCGTTTCATCTGGTGTTGTCCGGCGGCGAAACGCCCAAACCGCTGTATGAACTGTTGGCGACAACAGAATGGGCAGATCGACTGGATTGGCGAAATGTGCATGTCTACTGGAGCGATGAACGCTGCGTGCCGGTTGACGATCCGCGCAGCAATGCCGGGATGACGCGCCGGGCGCTGCTGGATCATGTGCCGGTTCCGGCGGCGCAGGTTCACCCGCTGTATTTTGGGGGAAGTCCCCGGCAGGCGGCGACGGACTATGAGGCGCTGCTCCGGGGCATCGCCTCGGGCGGGGTGCCCCGGTTCGACCTGGTGCTGCTCGGCCTTGGCGCCGACGGACATACGGCGTCGCTGTTTCCTGGCACGGCACCGGTCGCCGAGCGGCAACGGCTTGTCTGCGAACTGTACCTGCCGGAACAGGACATGTATCGACTAACCATGACGTTACCTTTATTGAACCAGGCCCGGCAAGTCCTTTTTATGGTCGCCGGAGCCGGCAAGGCGGCGATGCTGCAGCAAGTGCTGTCAGACGTTATCGATTCAACCGGCCAAATGCCGCCGGCCAAGTTGATCCGGCCGGTTAGCGGAGAACTCGAATGGCTGGTCGATACCGCGGCGGCGGGCGGCCTGAATCTTTAATGCCGTGCTAGCGCGAAACTACGGAGGATTTGGCGCGCCGGCGTCAAACTTAATATACAGTCGGGCAGTTGATGTGTGCAGGGTCGAAAGGATGGGAGGTTGAACCGATGAAAAAATCAGTTTCAATGCAGATCGCGATGTTGCTGGTGGTGTGTTGCGGCATCCTGTCGTTGGGGCAACCGGCGTTTGCCGCGGTGAAGATATTCGAGGAAGCAGGCGTCGATTCGCTGGCGGCGCAGGACATCCGCTCCGCGGCTACGGCGTTCGAACAATTGTTGAAGGAGGAAATGGGCACCAGCCTGAAGCAGGACGTGAGTCTGTATATCTGTCCGGACCGCGACAGCTATCTGCGGGTGCGCCAGCGTGAATTCCGCGAGAAGAAGGATGTGGCCGAGAAGGCCGACAGGACGTTTGGCGGCGTTTGGTACAACCAGTCCGGCTTTGGCGTGATCATCATGGACCTGTCGAACCCGGCGCTGAAAACGGGTCAGGACCGGGTTGCCTCCGTAGGACGGCAATTGTTTTATCAGGCGATTTACCAGTGGGCCGGCGACGATTTCACCAAGAAAGCCTTGCAATGGCTTGCCGAGGGAACGGCCAACCTGGTCGGTTCCCGCGTCGGCGAAATGACCGGCTATGAAAGCGTCGAGAAATGGAAACTGGACCGGTTCAACACGCTGCGCAACATCAAGCGGGCGGTATCGCCGCAGGAGATCGTACAGCGCAACCCGGAAGCCTGGCTGAAGTTTATCAATGAAGGCCGTCATCCCGGCGAAGTGGCCGACCTGATGGTGTTTTTCCTGATGAAGCAAAAAGGCTTGCCCACGATTGCCTCTTACTTTCAAAAAGTGCCGGTGGAGTCGAGCGACCGGGCGTTTGAAAAGGCGTTTGGCTTGGAAATCGGCCAGTTCCTCAGTGACTACCAGGCCTGGTATATCTTGGCGATGGGCGAACCGGCCAAGATTCAGTTCAGCCTGCGCGGCACCGTGTCGGAAGAACACCGCGCCTACTTTGAAAAAGGCGGCGAAATGGTGCGCCAGCTGGTTTTTGACGCCTGGAACGCGCAGCTCAAGGATGCGCTGCGGGTCGTTCTGACCGAGAACCGTGACGAATATGTTTCTACCATGGCCCGCGAATTCGGCCTGTCGCGCGAACAGGCGGCGGACCAGGCCAAGAACGAATTCTGGACCGACCGTGGCAGCGTGGTCGTGATGAATGTGGCGGCGATGCCGGAACCGGAAGACAAGATTTATCAGATTGCCTTCGTGGTCGGCAGTCGCCTGATCGCCGAGACCGGCGGCGCAAAAAACATGGATAACATGAAGTGGCTCTCCTATGGTGCGGCCAGTGTGCTGGCGGCCCGCTCGGCTGAACGTTCCGGCTTCGCCCGTTATGGCGATTTTCAGGGCGCCTGGGAGTATGGCCTGTCGCAGAGCAATACCTGGGCCTCGCCGGCGCAGTTGATGACACTGGCCAACTGGTCGGCTGCCGCCGAAAAACATGGCCCGGCCGCAGTGCGCGGCGTCGCTGCGCTGTCGACCCACTACCTGGCGGACAAATATGGCGGGTATCCCCGCTTGGGCGACTGGCTGAAAGAAACGAACAAGAACGGCAATCCGTCCGCTGCGTTCAGCAAGGTGTACGGCATGAGCGTTCCCCAGCTTTGGGAGCGGGCCCGCGACTTTGTCGAACCGTACCGGGGCGGTTGGACTCCGCCTTCGAACAGCGCTTCCGACGGAACGCAATGACGGATGCGATAGGCGTTTTGGGGGCTTAGTATGAAAACGCATCTTTACTTTTACAGCGGGACAGGCAATGCATTGTGGGCGGCTCGTCAACTGGCGGCGCGGCTGGATGGCGAAACCGAACTGATTGCGCTGCGGGCCGACAGCCCGTTGCCGGATAGACCGGCTGACCGGACCGGCCTGGTTTTTCCCGTTCACATGTGGGGGTTGCCGCGACGTCTGGTCGAGTTTGTCGGCCGGTTTGACGGCCAGCCGGACGGCTATCATTTCGCGGTGGCGGTGAACGCCGGCCAGGTGGCGGCCAGCCTGTTGCAGCTGCAACAACTGCTGCAACAACGCGGGGTGCCGCTGCAGGCAGGGTTCAGTCTGCTTACGCCGTCCAACTACATCCTCTGGAGCGGAGCGCAGCCAGCGGCCAAACAGCAGGAACTGTTCGCGCAGGCCGAACGGAAACTCGACCGGATTGCGGCCATCGTCCGTGAGCGATTCTTTCTGCCAGTCGAAAAAGGGCCCTGGTGGCAAAACGTGTTTCTATCCTTTGCCTACCGTTTTGCTTTTCCCAAAGTAGCCGCCCTGGACAAGGATTTCTGGACCGAGCCCGCCTGCAACGGCTGCGGGCTTTGCGCCCGGATCTGTCCGGCCGGCAATATCCTTCTGGAATCGGACCGGCCGGTCTGGCAGCACCGCTGCGAGCAATGCCTGGCCTGCCTCCAATGGTGTCCGCAACAGGCGGTGCAGTTCGGCAAAAAGACGGCAGGCAAGCAGCGCTATCACCATCCTGCGGTTTCCGCAGCCGACATGGTCGCGGCGCGGCCGCGGACCGGCAACCAGGCGATTAACTAAAGAATACGGAGGGAATCATCTTGCGCTTTATTCATCGGACTAACTTTGTCGACAAAACATGGCTGCTCTGTCTTGCACTGCTGTTCGTGCTGCTTGTCGGCGGTTGCGGTCAGGCCCCGGCTGCTCCGGCAGCGCCGGCCAAACAGCCGGAAGCGAAAAAATTGCGGGTCGGCCTGGTTTTTGATGTGGGCGGCCGCGGCGACAAGTCGTTCAACGATGGCGCGTATGCAGGCCTGGAAGCGGCGCGGAAGGAACTGGGCGACCGTCTGGAAATCAAGGTGCTGGAGCCGGCCGGCAGCGGAGACAACCGCGAACAATTGCTGCGGCTGTTGGCGCAGGAGAAAAGCGACCTGATCTTTGGCGTAGGGTTCATGTTCACGGATGCGATCCGCAAGGTGGCCAAGGATTTTCCCCAGACAAAATTTGTCCTGGTTGACGGTTATATCCCGGATCTGAAACCGGAAAGCAATATCGCCTGTCTGCTGTACCGCGAACAGGAAGGCGCTTTTTTGGTCGGCGCGATGGCGGCAATGAAAAGCAGCAGCGGCAAGATCGGGTTTATCGGCGGCATGCAGATTCCGCTGATTGAAAAGTTTGAGGCCGGCTACACGGCCGGCGCCCGCTATGTGAAGCCGGATATCGTGGTGATGCCGGACTATGTCGGCACGACCGGGCTGGCATTCAAAGATCCGGTCAAAGGCAAGGAACTGGCGCTCCGGCAACTGGGGGCAGGCGCCGACGTTTTGTTCGCCGCGGCCGGCTCATCCGGGCTGGGCGCGCTCGACGCGGTGGTGGCGCAAAAGAAACTGTTCATCGGCGTCGATTCCGATCAGTCGCTCAATGCCACGCCGGAGCAGCGGCCATTCATCCTGACCAGCATGCTGAAACGGGTCGACGTGGCGGTGCAGGACACGATCCGCGCCACGAACGCCGCTTCCTTCAAGGGCGGCTATCGCGAGTTCGGCCTGCGTGAAAACGGCGTCGGCTATGCCGACAATGAATACAACCGTTCCGTGATCGCTCCCTACAAGTCCAAACTGGAGGAAATCCGCAACCGGATTCTGGCCGGCGACATCAAGATTCCGATCAGCCGCAAGGACCTGAAATAAGTGCAGCGGATGACAATTGTCGAGTTTCGCGGCGTCGGCAAGCGGTTTGCCGGTGCGGCAGCGAATGAGGACATCTCGTTCACGATACAACAGGGCGCCGTTCATGCCGTGGTCGGTGAGAACGGCGCCGGCAAAACGACGCTGATGAATCTGTTGGCCGGTTTGCACAGGCCGGATGCCGGCAGCATCCTGGTCCGGGGCGAGCCGGTTCATTTTCATGGGCCGCAGGCTGCGCACCGTGCCGGAATCGGCATGGTGCATCAGCATTTTATGCTGGTCGAGCGGTTCAGCGTGCTGCAGAACATCTTGCTCAGCTGCGAGAAAAGTTATGGCATGCTGCCGCAGACCCGGGCGCGGCAAAAGGTGGCAACGATCTGTAAAAGCCTGGGGCTGGAGCTTGATCTGGATACTGCGGTGGAAAGCCTGCCGGTCGGCTTGCGTCAACGGGTGGAAATCGTCAAATTGCTGTATCGGGGCGGCGACATCCTGATCTTCGACGAACCGACCGCGGTGCTTACGCCGGGTGAGACGGCGGAACTGCTGGCCCTGCTGCGCAGCATGAGCCGGCAGGGAAAGACGATTCTGTATGTCAGCCATAAACTGAGCGAAGTACTGGCAGTAGCCGACACGGTCAGCGTGCTGCGGCGCGGCCGGCTGGTCGGCACGGTCGGCGCGGCAGAAACGACGCAGGAACAGCTGGTCGAAATGATGCTCGGCCGTTCGCTGCAGCCGCCGGCGCCGCGCCAGGCGGCGACTGCGGGACCGCTGCTGCTCGAACTGACCGAGGTCCGCTGTCGGGACGAGCGGCGGGCCGCCGTACTCCGGGGCGTGACGTTGCAGATCCGCGGCGGCGAAATATACGGTGTGGTCGGCGTGTCCGGCAATGGACAGCAGGAACTGGCCGGCGTGGTTACCGGCGCGGTGGCGTCGTCCGGCGGCGGAATCAGGCTGGCAGGCGAAGAACTTGCCGGCCTGTCGGTACCGGCAGTGCGCAGCCGCGGTGTAGGGCTGATTCCGGAGGACCGCGACCGGCAGGGACTGGTCGGGGTGTTGTCGGTATGGGAAAACCTGTTGCTTGGACAGTTGCGGCTGCCGCAGTTTTGCCGGCGGGGAATCTTGTCCGGCGCCGCCTGCCGCAGTTATGTCTCAGAGCAGGTCAGGCGGTTCGGCATCCGCCTGGCGTCGATCGACCAGCCGGTGCGCTCGTTATCCGGCGGCAACCGGCAAAAAATCATTCTGGCGCGTGAACTGGCCCTGCAGCCGAGATTGTTGGTCGCCAGCCAGCCGACGCGCGGCCTCGACATCGGGGCGGCGGAAATGGTGCATGAACGGCTCCTGGCGGCGCGGCAGGCAGGAGCGGCAGTATTGCTGATTTCGGCCGATCTGGACGAAGTCCTGGCACTGGCGGACCGGGTCGGCATTTTGTACGCCGGCCGGATTGTGCGCGAATTCAAACCAGGCGAGCTCACGCAGGCCGAAATCGGTCACTACATGCTGGGCGGCGGTCAGGCGGTGACGGCGGGATGAATGAACGCAGCCAGATCCTGCTGTTGCGGGCGGTTGCGCCGGTTGCGGCCCTGCTGCTTTCACTGGCGGCCGGCGCATTGTTCCTGTTGTCCGCCGGCTACAACCCCTGGCAGGTATACGCCACTTTGCTGACCTTTAGCCTGGGACGGTCCGACAGCGTCGGTTCGATCCTGTTCTATGCCACGCCGCTGTTGTTTGCCGGACTGGCGGTGGCGGTCGCGATGAAGGCCGGAATATTGAACATCGGGGTGGAAGGCCAGTACCTGATCGGCGCGTTTTGCGCGGCCTGGGTCGGCTTCAGCCTGCACGGGCTGCCGGCATGGCTGCACCTGTCGCTGGCGGTGGCGGCGGCGATGGCAGGTTCGCTGCTGTGGATCCTGCTGCCGGCTTACCTGAAGCTGTATCGCGGCGTGCATGAGGTCATCAGCACGATTTTGCTCAACTATGTCGCCTTTTCCCTGCTGCACTGGCTGGTGGCGGAGGTGTTCCTGGATCGCAACCAGCAGATTCCGGCCGGTCTGGGCAGTCCGCTCATCCGTACTCCGTTGTTCGAAGCAACCGTTGCGGCGCCGAAGCTGCATGGGCTGCTGCGCCTGCTGGGACTGGAGGTGCCCGACTTTATCGCGCTCAACCTGTTTCTGCCGCTGGGCGTCTTGCTGGCGGTAGGCTGTTGGTTTATATTCCGCCATACGCCGCTGGGCTATGAAATCGCGGCGACGGGACAGGGGCCGCTGGCGGCCAGGAATGTCGGTGTCGCGGTGGACCGGGTGCGCCTGAAGGCTTTCTGGCTAAGCGGCGCCATGGCCGGCCTGGTCGGATTGTCCCATCTGTTCGGTTATTATGATTCGTTTGACCTTGATTTCCCCCGCAATTTCGGCTTTACCGGCATTGCCGTGGCGCTGCTCGCCAACAACCATCCGCTTGGCGTGATTCCGTCCGCCCTGCTGTTCGGCCTGCTGCAGCGCGGCGGCGAGGGGATCCAGACCTTCCTGGCGGTTCCGATGGAACTGGTGGTCGTGTTACAGGGCATCATGATCCTGTGCGTTGCGCTGACGATGTACTGGTTGGACAGGTTGTTGACCCGGCGCGAAAGGAGGCTCGGTTCCTGATGGAAGGATTGATGGAACTGTCGGCTTCCGCCCTGCGAATGGGCATTCCGGTGGCGATCTGCGCACTGGGGGCGCTGTGGTCGGAGCGGAGCGGTGTGGTCAACATCGGCCTGGAGGGGATGATGCTGACCGGCGCGTTTTGGGGTGCGGCCGGTGCATACTGGTACGGACCGGCTGCCGGGATTCTGCTGGCAGTGGCGGCCGGTCTGGCGATGGCGCTGTTGCATGCGGCGGTGACGGTGAGCGGCCGGGTCGATCAGATCGTGTCCGGCGTGGCGATCAACATCCTGGCGTTTGGGCTGAACCGTTTCTTTGGCTACCGGTTCTTCGACATGGCGGCCTCCAGCCCCGATGTGAAGGGCCTGCCGGAGATTTCGGCCGGCGGCGTGGAGGTGTCCTGGATCGTGCCGCTGGGGTTCGTTCTGGCGGGTCTTTGCTGGCTGGTTATGACGCAGACCGGCTTTGGCCTCAGACTGCAGGCCGTCGGCGAAAATCCGGTTGCGGCCGATGCGGCAGGGTTATCCGTGCCGGCGCTCCGCTATGCGGGCGTACTGCTGGGCGGCGCGTTCGCCGGACTGGCCGGCGCGTATCTGTCGATCGAGCATACCGGCATGTATGTGGAAGGCATGACGCAGGGCAAAGGGTTCATTGCACTGGCGGCGCTGATTGTCGGCAAATGGAATCCTTTCGGCCTGTTTGGCGCGTCTCTGCTGTTCGGTCTGCTTGAAGCGATGAGTTTTCGCCTGGTGCAAAGCCAGACGATTCCCTATCAGTTCGTCCAGATGGCGCCATATCTGCTGACACTGGCCGTCCTGGCCGGTCTGCGCGGGCGGACGCGTCCACCTGCAGCAGCAGGGCAGAACTGGTCACGCGAAGATACGTGACAGGCTCTGCCCTGCAAAAACGGGAATTCAACTTGCTTTTCGGCGCTTATTGGCATAAGTGGCGGCGGCGGTACTCCAACGGAGGGACGCCGCTTGTTTTTTTGAACCAGAAGTAAAACCCGGACAGGCTGCCAAATCCGGTGGAATAGGCGATATCCAGCAGGCTGGCGTTCGAGTGCAACAGCCGCAGGCAGGCATTGTCCACCCGCAGCCGGTTCAGATATTCGTTGGGCGTGATGCCAAAATGCGTGCGGAACAAACGGATCAGATGCGCCTGGCTCACCGGCAGCGACTTCAGTTCGGCCGCCAGCTGTTCTTTGTCGGCGAAATGCTTTTGGTACAGCGATTTTGCCTGTTCCAGCAGTTCGAGCGCCGGCTGGTACTCGAGCAGGTCGGGCCGGCATCGTTTGCAGGGGCGGAAGCCCTGCCGACAGGCGGTTTCGGCATTGTCAAAGAAAAGGG
>CAZOJA010000051.1:0-12789 GCA_964579955.1 uncultured Veillonellaceae bacterium
CCGGTCTTGGTCGTAAAAGACTAAGCGGCTGAAACACATCGATTTTCAGAGTCAGGCGACATTCAGCCTGACTTTTTTTATGTCCTGCGTTGTTAGTATGGAGAGGAATCAACGGATACTTGGCGAATATACATCAAAATGAAGAATTATCGAAAACTTGTCTTGCTCATCGTATTTATCATGTATACGCTTGTGTTTGGCTCCCGCATCAGTATTGGCGTTACGATTCCTGCGCTGGTCAGCGAGTTTGGCATGAGCAACACCGAAGCCGGCGCATTGTCGGGCTTTTTCTTTCTCGGCTATTTTCTCACGCAGGTGCCGGCCGGGCTTTGGATTGCCCGTTCAGGTTGCCGGATCTTGGTTGGCGTCGCTTTGTGCGCAATGGCCATGTTCCTTTGGCTGTTCGGCTCGATGAGCACTCTGGCCTGGGCTGGTTGGTATCGTTTGGGATTGGGCGTTACCCAGGGGCCGATATCGGTCGGGGGAAACTCGATTATCGGTCAATGGTTCCCGCCGAAGGAACAATCGCGCGCGATTGCTGTAATGGTAGCCTCGACAATGTTGGCTCCGATCCTGTTTCCGCCGTTTTGTTCATGGTTTATCGTCCATTGGGGATGGCGGCTGATGTTCCAGTTGTTCGGCGCGATGGGTGTGGTCATGGCGGTTTGCTGGATATATTTCATCCGTTCCACTCCGGAAGAGAGCCGGCGCTGTTCGCCTGCCGAACTCGCGGAGATTCGCTCCACCGAATTGATTGGTCCCCTGAAGCGATCAGAGCGGCAGAATCCTTTTCTAACCAAACTCTTTATCACGTCGCGGACCGTAGGGATCGCCGATACCAGAAAAAAACTGCTGCGCAGCAGGGACCTGTTGTTGACCACGCTGTCCTATTTCTTTTTTGTATCGGTGTTTTACGGCATTATCACCTGGTTGCCTTCTTATTTCGTCAACGCACGAGGAATGGATTTGATTTCCATGGGTTGGCTGGCAGCAGTACCCTGGGTTGGCGCATTGATCGGAGCACTGACAGGCGGTTGGGTAGTGGACCATTGGCTGGGAGGGAATCCCTTGCCTGTGATGATTTGGGGCAGTGTTCTGACATCGGCAAGCCTGTATCTGTTTCTTGCCGCGCCGACCTCGCTTGTATCGACGATTGGTATGCTACTGATTTTCGGGCTGTTTGTCGGACTGACCCCGGCCGGGTTCATGACCTATCCCATTCGATTGGCAAGTAGGAATATTTATCCTATCGGGATGTCGGTGATGAATTCGGGGGGGAATGTCGGCGGTTTTTTGTCGCCGCTTCTGGCAGGCGCACTGCTAGATCATTATGGCGACTTTACCGCGATGTTCTGGTACTTTATCGTTTGTGGCCTCTGTTCGGCAGGCTTTGCGCTGTTGGTTCGCCGGCCGGCCTCAGTCGATAGTCCAGACCATTAAAACTTCTGTCCCTTCGCTGTTGTATGTAATCCGTTCGGATAAGGATACCATCAGAGGGATGCCGCGGCCCATCGATTCCATCTGGCCATAGCTGAACAAGGTGTCGGGAGCGGCTTTCAAGCGACGCAGCAAGGCGTTGCCGGCAAATCCGATCCGGTCGGTTTTGACTCTGACGACGAATCGGCGGCCGATCCGGTTGAACTTGATTCGCGCCTGATGCGGACGGGGCACGCCGTCACGGCATTCCAAGGCATTGGCAAGAGCCTCGTTGATTGCCACCTCCTGTACCGAATGCTGTTTGCCGGTGACTTCCGCGAGCAGATTCGCCAAAAATTCCTTTCTGCGTCGGTAATCTGCGTACCCATTGATGGTCATGTAGCGCGGCCAGCCAGTCGTTTCTTCGGTACGGCGGGGGAGCGAGTTAATCCGGATGCAGATCGCAGTCGCGTCATCACGGCAAGCAGGCGAAGTCGGCAAGTTTTGCAAATAAGCGATCATTGCTTCAAAGTCATGCAACGGGACGTCGGTGTGATTTCGCAGTAAATCGCTCAATCCGTCGGTCATAAAATAAAATTTATCTCCAGCGGACAGAGGAATGGAATGCGATTCATAAACTTCCCTGGCGTCAATGCCGAGAAACAGCCCCGGCGTCTGGTGCGGGCCGGAACTATGCTCGCTATGCGACCAAAACTCTGGAATGCCGGCGCATGCGTAACGCAACTGATGCAACGGCAAATCGATTTCCACAAGGATGGCGGCAGCAAAGGCGGAGTCTTCAAAGTAACGGGCAGCCTGTCGATTCAGCCAGCGTAACTGGTCTGCCAACGATAGGTCAAGTTCGTTGACCTCATGCAACAAGACATTGACAGCCGAGGTATGCAAGGCAGTCGCAAGGCCGTGACCGGTCACGTCGATCAAAAAGCACCGCAAGACCTGATTGTCTTGCCGCCAATCGATAAAATACAGATCGCCGCTGATATAACGATAGGGATGGTAGACCGTAGAAATCGTCAGATGTTCTGATGATTTCGGTTGCGATAGCAAGGCATTCTGGATACGATTGGCCAATCGGGCATCCTGGATCAGCGAGCGTTCCTGTCGAATCCGGTCCGTGATGTCACTAAACAACATGAAGACTTGATATGGCTGTGTCTCGCCGAAGCGAAACTGTGGTACGGCCGTGACGGTAATCCAGACGATGCCCTGAACTGTTGGGTTATATACTCCCATGATCTGTTGTTCGACAGTTATGCCGGAATTAAGCGCCACAACCGCCGGAAACGAATCGAAATTCAGTTCTTTGCCATCTTCCTGGACGCAGGTCCAGGCGGAGTCGTGCAACGAGCGTTGCTTGCAATCCGACAGCGAAATGCCTAAAATGCGGCTGGCTGCGTCATTACAGTCCAATTGACGGTAATCGCTGTCATAATAAACCACACCGGATGAAATTGTTTTGAACAAAAGCTGATGTCGTTGTTCAGCAAGCCGTTTTCTTCGGGTCAACACCACCAGGCCGAAAGTCGAGCCCAGCACGAGCAATGAGACAAAACCGGCGATTCCATATGTCAAGTTTCGCCGGGTACGATAGGGAGCCAGGGCCGTTTGGCTGTCGATTCCCACTTGTACGATCAGGGGATAGTCTGACATGCTGCGGTAACTGAAATACCTTATTTTCCCGCTCACTGCCCCGATCGAGGTGTAGTGGCCATTGCTACTTTGCTCATGATTTTTGAACAGAACACCGACGGTTCTCAAGTTCGGTGAAGACTTCGGTTCGTCAGGATCGCGACTGGCCCGTATCCAGCCGTCAAGGCCGACGACCCGGACAACTGTTTCCGGCGGCAATTCCATATCCTGATTAAAACGGGTGAAAAACAAAGGGTCGACGGCTGCGATTACGACACCGGCGAAATTTCCAGCCGGATCATTGAGTCGACGACTTAAGTGGATGGAAGATTTGCCGCTGACACGGCCGACAAATTGCCTGCCAATAAATAGTTCCCAACGATCAATATCGCGGTGATATTCAAAGTGTGGCAGGTTGTCGAACCGAGTATCGGATTTAACCGGAAGGGCGCTGGCCAAAACTTTCTGATTCTTATCCAGCATGATCGACTGATTTAGCAAGGGATCGACAGAAAGTCGGGCATAATATCGCTTGATGAATGGCGTAGTACGTTGTTCACGCTCAAATTCGGATTTGATCGTTTGCAGGCTCTCATCAACATGGTGGAGATTTCTTCGCACATGTTCCTCGAAGGCATGCGTCAGAAGAGTGTTGTTGTTGATGGTATCCTGCAGAACATTGCGGTAATCCTGCCATACGATACCGTATGTCAAGCCCCAGATGAGCAAGACCAGCAGCAAACAGTAGAGCAGATACATAGAGTTGGGGAAGAGCCACTCTTGCATAAAAATCCGGGTTCTGTTAAATCGTTTGCGTTGCATATTCTTCTCCCGGAAGTTGATTTTCTATCTTTGTTGCAGCTTTTCGCTATTTGCACTCATAATTCCTTCCGGTTGAAATGCAAACAATATAAAAAACGAGTAGGGAACGCAATGAATGCTATCCCTACTCGCATGCCACGTTGAGAATTAGATGCGGAATTTACTGATCGCCAAATTCATTTCCTGAGCCAACTGGGCGAGCGCGCGACTGGACGAAGCGATTTCTTCCATGCCGGCCGATTGCTGTTCGGCCGCCGCTGAGATGTTTTCCGCCTGGCCAGCGGTCTTTTTGGCAGCTCCGTCGATTTCTTCCACCGAAGTTACGATGCGCTGGCTACCGTTAGCCACCTGGTCGACCGCCAGAGCGGTCTGACGGATTTGTTCGGAGACTTCCAGGACCTTATCGACAATCGAGTTAAAGGTCGCACCTGCGTTACTGACCACATCGGTTCCGTGTTTGACCAGGGCGCCGGCTTCATTGACTCCCTTGACCGCTTCATCGGTGTCATGCTGAATTTCGTTGATTAAAGCGGAGATTTGCTTTGCGGCTTCAGCCGATTGCTCTGCCAGTTTTCGCACTTCCTCGGCGACCACGGCGAATCCGCGTCCTTGTTCCCCGGCCCGCGCCGCTTCGATCGCCGCATTCAGCGCAAGCAGGTTGGTTTGTCCGGCAATGCCGGAGATGGTTGCGACAAACTGGCCGATTTCCTTGGAACGCTGTCCTAGTTTGCCGACAAGTTCGCCGGTTCGATTGGATGCAATCTCGATGTTTTTGATTTCTTTAACCGCATTGCTTACATCCGCACCACCGGATTTTGCCATTGTCGCTGTTGTGTCGGAGGAAACCACGATGCTTTGCACTGTTGCAGACACTTCTTCGATACTGGCCGATATTTCGGAAACTACCGCCGCGGCATCGCCAACCGAACGTAATTGTTTTTGGACCTGGGTAGTCACGTCGACCGATGCTTCCGCGACATGGGTCGCAGCGTTGGCTGACTCATCAGCGCTGGCAGTCAGTTCCTCACTGGCTGCGGCAACCTGTTGGGCTTGCGACTGGATCTGTTTTACCAATTCACGCAGGTTTTGGTTCATCTGAATGACGTTGTCGGACAGTTGACCAAATTCGCTTTTGTCGTAGATTGTTTTCCTGATTTCCTTCAGGTTGCCTTCGGCGATATCCTGCACCACACTGGCAACCCGGACGATCGGCTTGACAAAGGTTCCGCTCAGAAGATAGGAGATGAACAGCGCAAGCAGCAAGGAAACTAAGGACAAGCCCAGTATGATGCGGGTGAGGGCAGTCGCTTCGCTCGTGGCATCCTCCGCCGTTGTCGATAGTATCAGAACCCAGCGTTGCCCTCCGGCCAGCGGGACAGGATTGATCGAGCCCGCCTGTTCTATACCCGCGGTGGATTTGTAGAACACTTGCGAACGAACGCCCTTGTCGGCCACTTCCTTGAATTTCTCGACCAATTTGCTGTCGAGTCGGACATTGGAACCCAATTTTTGCTGTAATTCTGCGGACATTTCACCGGTTCGCATGTTCACATTGCCAACTTGTTCCGGTCTGGTGGGATGGGCCAGATATTGTCCGCTGTCGTCAACGATAAACCCATAACCTTTTTCCCGATACTTGATCGACTTTACGATAGCGGTCAAACTATCCAGTGGATATACCCCGCCTAAAACCCCGATCAATTGACCGTTGCGACTGACGGGGACCACCAAAGCAACCGCAGGCTTTTTCGAGAACCGTGATACGAATACTTCGGAAACATAAGGTTTTTTGCTATCCACCACTTTTTTAAAGTATTCACGATCCGATATGCTGATCACGGTGGCAGCCTCGTTGATTGAACTGCCGTCCAGGGAAGCAAACAAGATGTTTTCGAATTTGCCGATGCGCTTGTGCGCTTCCTGAATAGCCGGCAGGATCTGCGTCTTATCACCGCTCTGCAGGCGTGCAATGCTTGCCAGGTCCTCCAACTGGACAATCAACAGGTCCATGTCCGTTTTAATGCGAAATCCGACATCGGATGCGACAGATGCTTCGGTTGCATTGATGCTTTCGGAGAGATAGCGGTGGGCGAAATAATAACTGGTGCCGGACACGATGAGCAGGGAACCGACGACCAAACTGGAAATAATCATCATCAGGCGAAATCGAATGCTATGGTACCATTTCACTACAGTCACATCCTTTCATTTTGTTATGTTATATCAATGCTTTGTCAAGTCTGTTTGGGTTGCCAAGCATTGATATAGTAGTCGGATATTGTCGTGTTCATTGCCGGTAAATCCCAGGAGAAGCTGTCCAGTGACCATTCGTGCATCAGCAGATAATGCAGACCCATGAAGCTGCGTGAGGCGGTTTCCGCATCAAGATCCTCGGCAAAATGTCCGGATGCCTTGCCATCACAGATAATTTGTTTCACGCAGTTCCGGTATTCGGCGGCGATGACCCGGGCGGCAATTTTTAGTGGGTCGTCGGCTTTTGCCAAATGAATCTGTTCGGAAAATAATATGCGGGAAATCCCCTTTGTTTGATGGATGAAGCTTAGATGACTGGCAGACAACTTCGTTAACTTTTCGGGCGGGGAAATGTTTTCGTCAAAAATTGCTTCCGCCGATTTTTGAAAATCATTTCCCACACGCTGCAATAGTTCGGTGAGAATTTCCTGTTTGCCGGAAAAATGCCGATAAATGATTGTTTCGGCAGTGCCGCTGCGACGGGCGATTTTGGCGGTGGTCAGTTCGTTGAGCCCTTGTTCCTGAATCAGTTCCAGCGCGGCCTGCAGAATCTTCTCCCGTTTGCTGATGGGTTGCTCCAAAACCAACACCCCCAATCACGATATAAGTAAGTGATTACTTACTTATATTATAGTCAGGACAATACAGAATCGCAATAGTGTTTTGCCTTTGTGAGATTATGAACTTGTCGATCATCGGTGTATAATTTATATAGCATGAATTGAGGAAGGAATTTACATGGCAGTAATTAAGAAAAAAAAGCTGTATGAAGAAGTCATCCTTGGCATCGAAGAAATGCTGAAGTCGAACAAGTTGCAGCCTGGCGACAGAATGCAATCGGAAAAGGAATTATCGCTGTATTTTGGCGTTAGTAAAACAGCGGTGCGTGAAGCTTTAAGCGCTTTGCAGACAGCCGGTCTGATCGAAGTGAAACATGGCTCGGGAATTTTTGTCCGTAGTGTCAACGAAAAACTGGCGAATCCTTTGACAATGAAATTATTGACCAAGCGAGAAAACATGTTGCAAATCATGGAACTGCGCAAAGGGTTGGAACCGGAAGGAGCGTATCTGAGTGCCAGACGGGCCAGTCGTTCGGACATTTCCCAACTCAAGGACTGTTTGTTGGCCATGGCGGAGGCTATTGAGCGCGGTGACAATATCATGACAAGCGATTTATCCTTTCATCGGGCCTTGATCAAAGCGACGCACAACCCTGCATACTGCGATGTTTATGATACGATTTCCAGCGTGTTTAATGAAGGGATGCAAAACGGTCCGGAGGCGTTTGAACTTTCCGCAGAGCTTCAGATGAGCGTGCTGGAGGAACATCGCTTGATTTATGACGCAATCAAAAAACAGCAGCCTGAAAAAGCACGCGACCTAATGCGCTGTCATCTGGAGAAAATTGAGGACTGTCTGGTCCGATTGCCAAGTTGATTAATAGTTGTTGCACGATTGCCAGATTGGAGCCGAGAGGATTTCTGTCTGTGTTTTTATTTATGGGCCGTAAATAGCAGGAGTAAATGGGAATGACAGGGAATAGAATAATTAAGGTAACAAAAGTACGATTATGATTTTCGAATGAGCAGGAGAAGACGGTAAAGCGTGAGAAACTTCAATCCGCGAGAAGCAGCCTTTCCCGGAATGAATCCCCGACCTCTGCGAACGGCGCTGCGAATAGCGCTTGGTTATGCCGTGGTTGGCTGGATATGGATATTGACATCGGACCGGATTGTCGCGATGTTGACACAGGACCATGAAACGTTGGTCATGTTAAATAGCGCTAAAGGTTCGGCGTTTGTCCTGGTTACGGCCAGCATCCTGTTCGCCTTGGTTTATTCTCAATTGCAACGACTGCAGCATTCGCAGAATTTATACATGCTCGGGGTACAGGAACTGGAAAGCGCTCACGAGGAACTGACCGCATCGGATGAGGAACTGCGTCAGCAGTTCGATGAACTGACCAAACAGAGCATTTTGCTTGAGGCGACAGAGAAAGAACTATGGGCGCTGTTCGAAAATATGCATGATGCGTTTGCTTTGCATGAAATCATCTATGATGCGAAAGGCACGGCAGTCGACTATAAATTTCTTGCCGTGAATCCGGCATATGAGCGTATGATGGGCATGCATCGCGAGCAATTGTTGGGACGGCGGGTACTGGAACTGTTTCCTGACATCGGACAAAGCTGGATCTCACTCTGCGGTGAAGTCGCATTGCGCGGGGACAGACGCAATATCAGTCATTATTCCAAAGTGATTGACCGGCATCTGTCGATGTCAATTTATAGCCCGGCAGCAGGACGTTTTGCGATTCTGGCAGTGGATGTCACCGATGAAAAACTGCATGCACAAACGGTCGAGCGACTGGCCTATTATGACACACTGACCGGGTTGCCTAACCGGGCCCATTTGGCCAACGTGCTTCGGAGGGAATTGGAAGAAACGGCCGGCGATTCTTCTTGCGGCACCTTGTTGTATATCGACATGGATGATTTGAAAATGGTCAATGATTCCTACGGTCATAGTTACGGTGATGCCATATTGATCACCGCTGCAATGCACATGGTAAGTCTGGCCGAGCCCGGTTCTCTGGTAGCCCGGGTCGGCGGAGACGAGTTTGTCATTTGGATTCCCGGCGCGTCAACGCGTCAATCCATCGAAATGTTTGCCAGGGATTTGGTAGATACGCTGAGCAGGGAATATGAAGTCAGAGAACTGGCGTTTCATTCTTCCGCCAGTATCGGTATTGCAATTTATCCTGAGCATGGCAATAATGCGGAAGAAATCCTCAAAAACGCCGATGCGGCATTGTATGAAGCAAAACGGAGCGGTAAACGCTGTTGGCGGTTTTTTGAGCAATCCATGCAGGATGTGGCTTATGAACAGATGCAATTGCTGAACGGACTGCGCAACGGCATTGCCAATGACGAATTAACGGTTCATTATCAACCACAGATTTCCATGCATGAAATGAAAATCGTTGCATTTGAGGCGTTGTTGCGCTGGCACAGTCCAAAACATGGCAATGTGTCACCGGCCGTGTTTATTCCGTTGGCGGAAAAAAGCCATCTGATCAATGATGTTGGCGCATGGATATTGCAGGAAGCCTGTCGGTTCTGCCGTCGAATGGTCATGTCCGGTCAGACATCAGTGCGCGTGGCGGTCAATGTTTCGCCGCGACAACTGGCGGCAAGCGATTTTATCGAGATCGTGCAGAATGCGATTGCTGCAGCGGAAATCGACCCGAGCCAGCTTGAAGTAGAAATCACCGAAAGCGTTTTTATCGAGACAATGGCGGATAGCGTCGAAAAATTGCTTTCGTTGAAACAACTTGGTGTTCATGTTACGTTGGATGATTTTGGCACCGGTTATTCTTCGTTGACGTACTTGCGAAACCTGCCGGTCGATACATTAAAGATTGACAAGGGATTCATCGATCGGATCGCCGAGGATGCAACTCAGGCATCGCTGATTGCCTCCATTATCGAAATGTCCCATGTGTTAGGCCTGACTGTAGTTGCAGAAGGTGTGGAGAAAGCGGAACAACTTCAGTGCTTACGTGATTGCGGCTGCGATATGTTCCAGGGCTATATTTTCAGCCGACCGGTTCCGGAACCGCAAGCGGTCAAACTGCTGCAAACTGATGTTTGAAATATTTCGTGTTGAAAGGGACGTAGCAATTCACTTGGACGCACATCGCCGGAAGGTACATGGAATTTTTTCCCGGATTGCCGGAAAATATGATTTAATGAATACGATTCTGAGCTTCAACCTGGACAGAAGTTGGCGGCGTTGCGCCTTGGAGGCCGCCTCTCCCTGCGGTTCGGAACACTGGCTGGATGTATGTTGCGGCACCGGCAAACTCACGCTGGAATTGCGAAGGAGGCTTGGTGGCACAGGAGAAGTGACAGGCCTGGATTTTACGGCTGCAATGCTGGAGATCGCCCGGCAGGCTGAAACCAAAGCGGCTTTGTCTGCACCGATTACCTGGCTGGAAGCCGACGCTATGCAACTGCCGTATCCTGACGCAGTCTTTGATGGGGTGTCGATAGGCTTCGGCCTGCGTAATCTACCGGATTGGGAACAGGGCTTGCGGGAACTTTACAGGGTACTGAAGCCGGGTGGCCGGTTGATTTGTCTGGAGTTGTCGCATCCGGTCTGGCCCTTGTTCCGTCATGGACATCGGCTGTTCGTCCGGTATGCCGTGCCGTTCATCGGCAATCTGGGCCGGCGTGGCGAACGAAATTATCAGTGGTTGTCGGATTCTTTGCGACTATTTCCCGGCGCTGACGAATTGGCAGCCCGAATGCAAGAAGTAGGGTTTCGCAAGGTGGAATTTCAACGGCTTAGCGGCGGAATCGCCGCAATTCACAGGGGGTTGCGTTAAGAGCGAAGGCTTGATTGCGATATCGATTACCCTGTTGTGCAACCTTCTGGCTAAGTTGTATAATGATGCTGGTTTATTGACGATTGGAACCCAAAGGCTTTCAATCCATTAGACAGTTGGAGAAAGGTGACGGGTACCATCCGGACACCTTTTTAATTTGCATAAACTAATGTCTTTATTAATTACCAGTCATTTTTTTCGGGGCTGTTCGGCAAGCAGATGCTTGCCAGTTAAGAATAAGGGAGGGGTATCTTTGTCTAGCATCCGCAACAAATTGGTTCTGTTCGTGTCACTACTATTGGTACTGGCTGTTGCTGCCGCGAGTGTGGCGAATTTTTACATGTTGCGCAAGGAATTGCTGGTGGAAACCGGAGAGCAATTGAAGGAGGACGCAGCGGTTCATGCTGGCGATTTGGGAAAGTGGCTGGAGGTGCGCGTCGCAGAAGTCGGGATGTTGGCAAACTCTCCGATCATCGTGGAAAACAATCGGGAACGGGTGACAGCCTATCTTGCTGCTGAAATTAAACGTAACCCTGGTTATTTGCGATTTTTTGTCGTGGCAACAAATGGCGATGCCTACTATTCCAATGGATCCACAGCCAATCTGAAAGATCGGGATTATGTGCAAAAAGTATTGTCGACCGGAAAACCGATCGTTGCCGACCCGGTCATGTCACGAGTAGATAATAAGGCGGTCATCGTGATTGCGGCGCCGATTTTCCGCAATGGAAAAGTAGACGGTGTCATGGGCTCGACAATCACGATCGATGATTTGTCGGCGATTGTCGCGAAAATCAAGCAAGGCAGTACCGGCTATTCATTTATTGTACAAAAAGACGGGTTAGCGATCGCGCATCCTGATGTGAAAATGGCCATGAAGATGAATTTGTTGAAGGATGCAAACATTCCTGTAGAATTGAAACAGATGGCGACACGAATGGCCAATAAAGAAAACGGAATTACGGTTTATACTTTCAATGGGATTAGTCGGTATGCCGGTTTTGCGCCGATTCCCGGCACAGACTGGAGTATAGGGTCAAATGTCCCAGTTGATGAAGTAACCGGAATTTTGACGGTTTTGATCAAATCCTCAATCTGGAGCGGTCTAGCGGCGCTGTTGATCGCCGCGTTCCTGGTGTTTTGGTTTGCAACCCGGTTTTCCCGACCGATTACTCAGGTATCGGCAATGGCGATGCAGATTGCCGGCGGCGATTTGCGGGTAAAGCCTTTGGCACTTGACTCCAATGATGAAATCGGAAAATTGGCCGATGCCATGGACCAGATGGCGTCCAGCCTGAATCAGTTGGTTCGCAAGGTCTCTTCGGCAGCGGAACAGTTGGCCGCATCTTCGCAGCAGCTGACGGCCAGCGCCCAACAATCGGCTGATGCCGCGAACATGGTGGCCGGCACGGTCATGCAAATGGCGGAAGGCGCGGCTCAGCAAAACGAATCGGTTGCCGACGCGGCAGCGATCGTCCAGCAAATGACCGCTTCCTTGGATGGGGTGGCTGTGACTGCAGGCGATTTGGCCCAGCTGGCAAAGCAGTCATCCGTACAGACCGAAACCGGTCGAAAAGGCATTGAAAACGCGGTGACGCAGATGGGTGAGGTTGGACAGGGAACGGCGGCTACCGCCAATTCGGTACTGGAACTGCAGGCAAGCTCGCAAAAGATCGCGGAGATTGTCGGCCTGATTTCGGGGATTGCCGGACAAACCAACCTGCTTGCGCTAAACGCCGCCATAGAAGCGGCCAGAGCCGGCGAAGCCGGTCGCGGTTTCGCCGTGGTGGCAGAAGAGGTGCGAAAACTGGCCGAACAGACGGAGACAGCAGCCCAACAAATCACTTCGTTGATCCGCGAAAACGATGAGAGCATCCAAAGCACGGTGGGGCGGATGCAACAGGCAAAAGGCGATGTCGAGTCCGGTGTCCAGTTGGTAAACGCTGCCGGGCAAGGCTTCGAAGCAATTGCTCAAATGGTCGGCAACCTGTCGACTCGTATTGTCGAGGTATCTGCCACTGTTCGGGAAGTGGCCCACGGCAGTCGAAAAATCAACGAATCGGTCGGTCAGATTGAAAAGGTCAGTCAAAAGACTGCGGCGGATGCACAGGGGATTTCGGCCGCAACGGAAGAACAATCGGCTTCGATGGAAGAGATCGCGTCTTCCAGCCAGGCTTTGGCGAAACTGGCCGGCGATTTGCAGGAAACGATCAACCAGTTCCGCGTCTGACCCTATAGGTTACATATCGATAACTACT
>CAZOJA010000052.1:0-12768 GCA_964579955.1 uncultured Veillonellaceae bacterium
TGTATTGTGAGAAATCAATCTGGTAGCTGCGTTTCAGCACAGCGATGATGTTGTCGTATTCGTCGGCGGAAAAAGCAAGTCGCTGCTGGGCGGCGCTGGCCTTGGTCAAGGGGTCGAGGGAGAACTGGGCGATGACTTCGTGCATTTCGACCGGGGACAGGATGAAATCGTAAGCGCCGGTAGCGACCGCGTTGCGGGGCATGCCGTCGAACTGGGCGGTTTGAGGGTCCTGTACGATGACCAGGCCGCCGGCGTTCTGGATGTCGCGAATGCCGCGGGACCCGTCCGAACCGGTGCCGGACAACACGATGGCCACCGCATGTTCCGCGGCGTCTTCGGCCAGGGAACGGAAGAAGATATCGATCGGCATTTCGGTCTGGCGCTCTTCGCGCGGACTGAACCGGAAGCAACCGTCCTGGATGGTGAGATCCTTCTTGGGCGGGTTGAGGTAAATCGTATTGGGTTTCAGCGGTTGCCCGTCCTGCGCATGCAAGATCGGAATCTGCGTGCGACGGGCCAGCAGCTCGTCCATCAAGCTCTTGAAGTCGGGCGACAGGTGCTGGACGATGACATAGGCGACCTGGCTGGAGAAAGGCGCGCTTTGAAAGAACTGCTCGATGGCGTCCAGCCCGCCGGCTGACGCTCCGATGCCAATGATGAGGTCCGGTTTCTCTTTGCTCACGGCCTGTGTCTCTCCCTCTACAGTGATTGTCGCAAGAATAACAAATATACAATAATAATATTATTTTCCCGCTAAAACAAAAAAATCCTGCCACAGTCGGCAGGGGTGAGGAGCGGATTTGTGGAAGTGAACAGTAGAACTTCAAGGGAGGAATGAGCGTTGGTAGAAATCGGCGAACGAATTTCGCAGTTCCGGCGGAAGGCGATGCAACTAAGGCGGGTTTCACCGGTTGCTGCGGCAGCTTACGAGGCGGCAAGGGAAACGATGCTGCCGCTCGTTGACCGAAAGTTGATTGAGCGGGAGGATCTGCAGCGACTGATCGGCAGCAATCCGATTGCGCTGATGCGGTTGAATCATAGTAACCATGCGGTGTTTATGGCCAATGTGTTCCGTTATTCCTGCTTCGGTTTGTTTGCGCAGGTCCTGGTCTGGGTCTATCGGGCTTATCGTCACCATGGATTTGCCGGCGAGTATTTCCCTGTCGAGCTGGCGGCCTGGCGCGCAGCGGTGAGCGAGTGCCTGGCGCCGCCGGTGGCGGCGGAGATTGACGCAGTCTACGCCTGGATGGTGGAGCGGCACGAGGAGCTTATGCAACTGACGGTTCCTGCGGCGCTGGAGGAGGAGCGTCAGGACGTCTACTGCGAAGTCCTGGTGCAGGAACTCCTGGCTGGCAAGTATCCGGCCGCGGTGGAACGGATGCGGCCGCAACTGCGGAATGTCGATGCTTTGGCGGCGTATTATCAAGATTTCTTGCAACCGGCGCTGCGCGAGGTCGGTCGCAGGTGGGAACGCGGTCTGATTTCGGCGGCGGACGAGCACCTGGCCACGGCGGTGGCGGAGCGGATGCTGGCAACCGCTTATGTGGCGATGACGGACAAGTTGCCGGCGGCGACGCACGGCTCGGTGGTGATTGCGACGGCACCGGATGAGTCGCACGGGGTCGGCGGCAGGATGGTCGCCGACTTGCTGGAACTGAAAGGCTGGGACGTGCATTTTCTCGGCGTGGACCTGCCGGTGGCCGATGTGGCCGCGTTGGTCGGCAAGCTGCGACCGACCTTTGTCGGTGTCAGCCTGGTGATGCCTTACAACCTGATGAATACCGAACGGTTGATCGCCGCTGTGCGAGCCGCCTGTCCGGCATCGCCGCCCCGCATCCTGCTGGGCAGTTCGGTGCTGGGATGGGACCACGACCTGTGGCGGCAGCTCGGCGCGGATGCGTTCGCGCCGGATTTGCAAACGGCGCTGGCGGTGGCGGAAAGGTGGAAGTGAGGTCGCGGAGTTCGGCTGTTTCAGTTTTGCTGGGACAACAGCCATTGTGCTTTCTGATGGACATTCAGCGCATCCTGCTCCGAGTGGAAACTGAATAGCGGCAAATGCCTGCCGTTGCTTTTTTCCACCCATAGATCCCAGTAGTCATATTTGTCTTTAACGTAAGTGAACATCGGGGCAGACGGACTGCCCAAACGTTGCAGGCGCGAACTGGTTTCGCTGCGACGGGACAGCGAAAAACCGGTGATGCAACTGGCATGGTTGCTGTAGACCGGTTTGCGGTCCTCCGCCATTTTGGCCCAGACCACGTTCTTGGTCCAGTCAAAGCCCAACAAGAACCGGCCGCGGGCCCGCTTTTTGAAGTACACGGTCAGTGCGAACATGCAGGCGACGAACAAAAGGGTGATTGTCCCGGCCAGCGGTTCGGCGACGGCAAAATAGCCGGCGGCCAGGACCAAGGCGAGAATGCCGAACAGCAGCGGCACGATGTAGAGGTTTTTCGAACGGTTGGTGCGGATGATATTTTCGCTGATGTAAGGTCCAGCTTGAGTATCGATTGTGGCGGCTTCGGTATGGACCAGGTCCGTTGGTGGCAGATGATGTTTGCGGACGGGAGTCAAACCCTTGATGTCGACATGCTCGCTGCCCCAGGCGTAGGGATCCGGCTTGGTCTTTTTCCCCGGCTTTGCGGCAGCGACTGCGCTTTGGGCTGGTAGCTGACCGGTCAGGACCCAGTTGACGGCATCCACTTCGGAGACGACCAAGTTCCGGTTGGAATAGAGAATTGTCCCGCCCTGCATTTCAAAGGCGTGCAGCTGATTGCCCCAACTGGCGGTAGCAACCGGCGGGCATGGATCCTGCCCTGATTGGCTTGAAACGGCAGGAACTCGGGCGTGTTTGAGCCGCGTTAGCAGTTGATAAAACTGGTCGGCGGTCATTTCCCCCAACTCGACCGGGTCGTACGAACCATTGGCGACTGACAGGTCACGCGAGAATCCTTGCAGTGCGACGCGGATTTTCTGTTCCATGCTGCTGCCTCCAGTCTTGTTTTCTCAGAGAGATAGAAGAGCGTGCGGGAAACGATGCTTAATTGTATTCCGGGAAATTTTCTGCATTATTGAAACAGATCGAGAAACTTAGCGCCATTGGCATAAACTGAGTGTGGTGAATCGTTCATCCGAAGCAGTGGATATTCGAACATGCCGCTGGGCGCCTCTGTGGTTCATGTCTGTTAAGGCGCTTGATTTACTGTCGTCACCAATGATGCCACACCCATAGCAACCCAATCAACACTGGCTGGTGCAACAGGTAGATTTCCAGCGAGCGGCGACCGGCCATGGTGAAAGGCCGTGCCCAAACCGGCTGCCGCGTTGCCGGCCGCCTCAATATATCTAATCTCAGCTTGCCCAGCGCCGCCCCGAACAGGAACAGGCTAGCCCAGGGCAGTAGCGGATAATAATCAAGTGAATGGAACCCGATCGGCATCACGCCAAGCGGCAGCAGAACCGCCGGTCCGCTCAGTTCGGCCGTCCAGCGGCCGGCGAACAGAGCTACTGCGCCTATGGCTGCCAGCCAGCCGGGACGTAGGTCCTTTAGCAGAGGGTACAGCAGCATGCAGCTACCCTGCATGTGCAAGATGCCGAACCGGATATAGGTCTGCGAATCGAGCAGATAAGTCGCCAGTGTGATCAACATCCCCCAGCCCAGAACGACAAAGCCGCGTCGGGTGTGCCGCGAACTGATGCTGGCGCTGACTCCGGCAATCAACGTGAACAGAATGGCTGACAGTTTGCCTACGAAAAACCACAAACCACTCTGGTAGCTGACCGGCACAGCCCAGTAATAATTCAGGTCGAACACGAAATGGAAAGACGCCATCAAACAGATGGCGACTCCACGAAAAAAATCGATTTGCCAGATGCGGATCGGCGAGGGTGCCATGGAAAGAACGCCATTCAAGCCTTGACCGCGATTTGCTCCAGCAAGTCGAGATTCAGCGCTTCCTTTTCCTTTAATGATTTCAACAACTCCTCGGCATTCTTTCCGTCATCAGGGTAAACCGCCTGGGCCAGCGAAAAGTCGATGGCCACATCCTTGCGATCCGTAATTGCTTCAGTGATGGTGTTGCTGACAACCAGAGCGCCTTCCCGCCCCGTAACAGGCAAGATGACAATGATCGCCATTTCACGCGAAACCAGCACGGAATCGATGCTGCGCAACGTCGCTTGCAACTTCAGCTGGGTGTCACGCACGATTTGCGAAGGAAGCGATTTGTCCAGCGTGATTTTGATTAGCGAAAGGGCGGTATTTCCACGTTTTGCCCGGCTAATCTCATTTTTTAGCTGGTCGCCGATTCCGTCGTCGAGAGGCCCGATCACGTTTTCCACACGCCGCAGCAGTTCGTCGCGAATTACCGGTTTGGTCATGAATTCGACAGCGCCACAGGCGAGCGCTTTACATACGGTCTGGCGATCCGATGTCGCAGTAAGGATCATGATCGGCAATCTTCGCAAGGCATCGTTGCACTGCATCCGCTGCATGGCGGAAATGCCGTCAAGACCGGACAGGTTGAGGTCGAGGATCAACAAATCGACATCACGCGCCCGCCAGGGCTCTTGCAACAGCGGTTCGACCTGGTCAAGCTCGATGACGGTGACGGCCTGCTCTTCCAGAATCTTTCGCACTGTTAGGCGGATGAGCTTCGAATCATCAATGACCATTACCTTTTTTTGTTGATACAACCTGGCGGCCTCCTCAGAAAATCTCCCACGAAATCTTTTCTCTGCAAGATGGATTATTCCTGCTGAGATTGAACAGGTTAATGAATATTGTTGACATAGCCTTGGAGGAACGCTATAACCGCAGTATACTGAATAGTAGCGTGAGAAATGGAAGAGGTCGGGTGTGAATGGGCGGAAAGAATAACCGGCGGATTTGGTCTCTGCTACTATTGACGGGGTTGTGTCTGCTCCTGCTTTCCGCAACGGCGCTGGCCGAGCCGGAAGCAAAAAAGATCATCACAGTGGCAGGCGACGCCTATTTTCCGCCATTCGAATTTCTTGACGAACGTGACGGGTTGAAGGTCTACCGAGGCTTCAATATCGATCTGATCCGGGCCGTGATTGCCAAGACGGACTTAGAGTTGCAATTTTTACCGCTACCATGGGAGGAAGCGCTGCGGGCATTGCAGGATGGTCGGGTCGATGCGGTGGGCGGCATGAAATATGATGCCGAACGGGCCCACTACTTTGACTTTTCCGAGGAATACCTGGTCAGTTCGCTGGCAATCTTTGTCGCCCGCGACAACTCAATCATCGTGGAACTGTCCGATTTGGAAAACAAGCGGATTGCCGTGCAAAAAGACGACATTGCGTATCAGAAACTGAGGCATCGAGTATTCGAACTGACTGCCACCGTTACCCAGGAGGAAGCGATCAAATTATTGCTGGCTGAAAAAGTGGACGCAGTGGTCGGCAACCGGATGGCCGGGCAGTACATCGTGCAACGGCTGGGCGCTATGGAACGGATAAAAAGCGTCGGCGGCTTTATCAATCCGGAACGCTACGGGTTTGCCGTCCGCCGCGGTAATGACGAACTGTTGGCCAAGTTCAACGAAGGACTGCGCAAAGTGAAGAGCGATGGCACATATGACCAGATATACTTCAAGTGGTTTGGCGAACCGGTCGACTATCCGGCATATTACTACAAGAAATACCTGAGCTACCTGGGGCTGGGTCTATTGGCCGCAATGCTGGTGAGTCTGGTGTTCGGGCGGATCAACGTGGTGCTGAAACGCGAAGTGGCCCACCGGACGCAGGAACTGAAACAGGCCAATGAGGAACTGGTCCGGATGAACCGCTATATTAAGGATGTGAACCGTTATCAGTCCAGCGTGCTGAACAGCGGCTACGGCGGCATTCTGACCTTGGATGCGGCCGGTGTGATCCGGTTTGCCAACCGATATGCCTGGGAACGGCTGGCAATCGACGACGAAGCGGCAGGAAAAAATCTGCGTGATATCTTCGGTTGCGGCTGGATCATCGATATATTGCAGGCCGGCGATACTACAGGCGAAGTCCAGATCGGCCAGGACTGGATCGAGTATGCGGTGCTGCGGCTGGCATCGGAAACTAAGATGGAAGAAATCATCGTGCATTTTCGCGACATCACGGAAGAGAAAAAACTGCGGGAAGACATAGGGAAACGCCACAAAATGGAGGCTCTGGGGCAACTGGTCGCGTCGATCGCTCATGAAATCCGCACGCCGCTGACTTCAATCAAGACTTTTACCGAGATGTTGCCGAACAAATATGATAATGCCGATTTTCGCGAGAAGATCAGCCGGTTTGTACCGCAGGAGATTGAACGGTTGAACCGGGTGGTCAACGATTTGCTGAGTTACGCCAATCCGCCGGCGGTGCAGCGCGAAGTGTTGCCGCTGAAGTCTTTGGTCGATGGTGTGCTGGTCTATTTTGCCGATGCGATTTCCCGTCAGGGCATCAAATTAGACATCGATTTTGATGAACAGTTATCGGTATGGGTCGACCGGCATCAGATGAAACAGGTGTTGATCAATGTCCTGCTGAATGCGGTGCAGGCTTTGGAGCGGCAAACATCCCCGCAACTGCTGCTTTCGGCAGAACAGCGCGAAGGTGCGATCCACTTGCTCGTTACGGACAACGGGCCGGGCATTTCAGCGGATGCGCTCGCCAAGGCGTTTGAACCATTCTTTACGACCAAAACCGGCGGCACGGGACTCGGGTTGTTTGTCAGCTACCAACTGGCCCGTCGCAACGATGTGGAGATAAGGCTGGAAAGTCCGCCGAACGGCGGCATGACGGTGCGTTTGATATTTGGCTACAATCCGGAGGTGTCGGGTTAAGATGCGTCATTTATTGATTGTGGATGATGAACCGGCGATCTGCGCTTCACTGAGCTTCGCCCTGGAGGATGAATTCAGGGTGTTTGAGGCGCAGGAGGCGCAGGAGGCGCTGACAGCGGTGCGGCAAAAGGACATCGATATCGTGCTGCTCGACCTGAAACTGGGCCAAAGTGACGGTATGGAAGTCCTGCAGCAGATGAAATCGGAAAAACCGTCGGTAGTCGTCATCATGATGACGGCGTTCGGCAGCATTCACTCCTCGGTGGCGGCGATGAAGGCGGGGGCATTCTACTACATCACCAAGCCGCTCGACATGGATGAACTGCGGATGTTGCTTGACAAAGCAGTCGAATATCTCGGCCTGGAGTCGCGGGTGCAGTATCTGAACAGCAAATTGACCGAGGCTTATGAAGTGGACGGAATCGTCGGCAACTCGGCGGTGATGCGGCAAGTGCTGGCGCAGATCGAAAAACTGCGTCAGGTGGATGTCAACGTGCTGATCACCGGAGAGAGCGGCACCGGAAAGGAACTGGCGGCGATGGCTTTGCATTATGGCGGGGTCCGCCGTAACGAGCCGTTCGAAGTCATCAACTGCGCGGCGATTCCGCTGGAACTCTTGGAGAGCGAGCTGTTCGGCCACGAAAAGGGAGCCTTTACCGGTGCGCTGCAGCGGAGAAAGGGGCTGTTCGAACGGGCCGACCGAGGAACGGTGTTTTTGGATGAAATCGGCGAACTGGATCAACGGCTGCAGGCGAAATTGCTGCGGGTGGTGCAGGAAAAGGAAATCATGCCGGTTGGCTCGGGGCAGAGAAAAAAGATCGACGTGAGGATTCTCTCGGCGACCAACCGTGACTTGAAACAGTTGGTTGCGGCGGGAAAGTTTCGTGAAGACCTCTATTTTCGCCTGAATGTGGTGAACATCCATCTGCCGGCGCTGCGAGAACGACCGGAAGATATTCCGGCGCTGGTCGAAGCGTTTGTGGCGAAATACAATCGCAAGATGGGTCGGTCGGTGCTGAAAATCGAAGCGGCGGCGATCGAAGCGCTGGTCCGTCACGAATACCGGGGAAATGTACGCGAGCTGGAAAACATCATCGAGAAAGCTTTGGTTTTTTTGAACGGCGATGTGTTGACCCTGCAGGATTTGCCGCAGGAAGTTCGTTCGCCGGCCGGGACAGTACAGGAGGCCTGTGTTAACGGCAAAGCGGTGATTTCGCTGGCCGTGGGCCAGGACATGGCGACTATCCAGCGACAGGCGATCTTGGCGACATTGCAGCATTGCGGCGGCGACAAGCAGAAAACGGCGGAACTGCTGAAAATCAGCGAACGGAAACTCTGGTACAAACTCAAGGAGTACGGGAAAACCTGAGCAACCATTGCGTATTGCAGCGGATGATAATGTTCTGCGGCGAAGTCCGCGCATGAAGTCCGCGCAACAAGAAAAATACTCGTAAACAGTAGCAAATTATAATATGATGAGGCAGGAACCCTACAATAATTAAGGGGGAATAATTTTGACCTCGGATGCTGCAAAAAAGGTCCTGATTATCGATGATTCCAAGTTAAACCGCCTGCAGGCGAAACTGACGCTGGAAAAAGGCGGCTTCACTGTCCTTGAACTCGACAACGCCGAGCATTACTTCGACAGTCTTTGGAATTACTCGGATATCGGCCTGGTTTTGTTGGATCTGCGACTGACCGGCATGAGCGGGGTTGATGTCCTGCGTCGGATGCAGGCGGATAGCTGCAGTCCCTGGCCGCCGGTGATCATTGTCTCGGCGAATCAGGACGCCACCGTTGTCGCTGAGATTATCAGCCTAGGCGCCAAGGATTACCTTACCAAGCCGTTTGAAGAAGAAGCCTTGTTGCAACGGGTGAAGAAGCACTTCAATCCGGAACCGGAGATTAGCGGCGTCAGCTGTCCGGCGACCAGGCAGCTTTGGTGTACCTTTTTTACCGCCGATGCCCGCGCCTTGGGCAGCGGGGTGGTCGTGCTGGATGGGACCCGCGTTGCGGGCGGGACTGCGCGGTTTTATTTTACCGGCTACTGCAATTTGAATACCAATCCGGTCAGTGCCAGAATCGAGGTGGTCAAATTCGCCCCGGGCCCGTCGATTTTCGGTGATGGTAGTGATTTTGACAAATACACGCTGGTGATGAGCGGCACACAAGAGAAGGATGAGTTTGCGCTAACCGGTCGCCTGGAGGAATTCCCTAAGCGTAAGGTGACAATCCGGATGAAAAAACTGCTTGATCTCTAAACAGGCCGGCTTAACCGATAAGAGGAGAGACGCATTGTTGCAGACAGTTAATGAAACGCTCGCCGGTGCCGGGCGACTGTTGGTGATGGGTGATGTGCACGGACAGTTTGAGAAGTTGCAGAAAGTTCTTTCGCTGTGCGATTATCGCCCCGCGACCGATCGTTTGATCCTGCTCGGAGATTATGTGGACCGCGGGCCGGATGCGCGGCGGGTTGTCACGGAAGTCCTGCGACTGACCCAGACGGGGGCGGTGGCGCTGTATGGAAATCACGAAGATATGATGCTCCGGGCATTGCGTAACCGGGAAGGCGGTTATTTCAATCCGCTCGAAATGGAGCAATGGTTTGCCAATGGTGGTGAAGCGACACTTGATTCCTATCGTGCGCAGGCCTCGGATCTGGCTGCGCATCTGGCTTTTTTCGCCGCTTTGCCCCGCTGGGTCGAAGTGGACGGATATTTGTTCGTTCACGCCGGAATCCGGCCGGGTCGGGCGATGGCGAGACAAGCGCCGCGCGACCTGATCTGGATTCGTGAGGAGTACATCGAAGGATACCGTGGCCCGCAGGATGTGGTGACGGGACACACTCCGATCCAATATCTCCGGCGCTTCGCAACGTTTGAGGATATTGCGGAAACCGACAAGCCGGTGATTCGCGAGCATAAGTACTTTTTGGATACGGGGGCGGCCTGGCGGGGTCCGCTGACGGTCATGGCGTTGCCGTCAGGTGAATATTGGCAGGCGTAAAAATAGGACGCCGATATGTGAAAAATGGGACTTAGGTCCCGAGGGAAATCGCGAATTTTGTCTAATATTTAAAGCTGACTGAAGCCGGGTAAATGGTAAGGGAGTGAAGCCGCCTTGTCCAAGCAAAAAGTCGCTGAACTGATTTCTCAGTATTATCGCCTGACAACTGAACTGGAACGGCTATTTCCCAAGCGGAGTTTTACGCCGGCGTCCCATGTGATTGAAAGCTTTTGCGAAGTATTGGCTGCCAAGGACTTTGACCTGGAGTTGTTGCCTGCCTCCAGCAAAGTGCACAATGCCCGGACCCGTGATAAATCGAAAATGGTTCAGGTCAAAGCCGTGCAGGCTGATTCGGTGGTTTTTCGGTCCGACCAGGTGCCGGAGCATCTGTTGGTCATGCGCCTCTCGGATGAAGGGGTGCCTGAACTGATCTACAATGGGCCGGGCATTCTGGCCTATGAGAAACCGGGCAGGCAGCCGGCCAACGGACAACGGACCGTGCGATTGAGTACGTTGCGAAAGATTCAGGTGCCGGAGCAGGAGCGATTAAAGCCGGTTGCCGGATGAAATGATCGTTTAGGTCAACTGGGGCAGCAGGAAAGGCTGCTCCTTTTTCTTGTCGCTATTGCCAGCGGAAATTTTCATTATGGCTTGCAACTCATCAATTTTGACGATAATATGAATAAGCGTGTCCGCAGGGAAATTTTTTCTGGTGGCGAAACCTTATATATGGATGTTGCGACGATTCGAACCAAAGTACGTGACTGGGTCAGGCTCCATGGCCTGTTGCCCCGTGGCGCAAACATACTGGCTGCCTGCTCGGGCGGCCCTGATTCGCTGGCGTTGGTTGACTTGCTTTTCGAGTATCAACAGGCCGGGGAGATCGAGTTGGTTGTCGTTCACTTTAATCATGGTCTGCGAGGCGACGCCTCGGATCAAGACGCCGAGTTTGTCCGTCAGTTTTGCATCGAACGCGGTCTGACTTGTTTCAGCGGGTCGGCTGATCTGCCGGAAATGTTGCGGGCTCAGGGGGGATCGCTGGAAGAACTGGCTCGCCATCTGCGTTACCGCTATTTACGACAGGTTGCCGCCAAGCTTGGCGGTGGTTGGATTGCAACCGGCCATCACCGCGATGACCAGGCGGAAACGGTTTTGCTCAACCTGCTGCGCGGCAGCGGCGGTCGCGGTTTGGGCGCCATGTTGCCGCTCAACGGGGATGTGGTCCGGCCCCTGCTATGCCTGACCCGTTCGGAGGTCGAGGCATATTGCCGGCAAAGAAATCTGCAGCCACGTACGGATGCATCCAATGCCGATGTGGACTTTTTGCGAAACCGATTGCGGCATGAACTGCTGCCGGCATTGAAAAAACGCTACAATCCCGGCCTGACGGAAACCTTGTGTCGAACGGCTTCGATCTTGGCCGAAGAACAGGACTTTTTGCGCTGTCAGGCGCAGGGACTGGTGTCCGGGATGGTCGAAAAGTTTGCCGGGGGGTGCCGGATTGATTCCGAAGCTTTTTCCTGCCTGCATGTCGCGATGCAGCGCGAGCTGCTGCGACTGTTGCTGGAGCAGTTGCGCGGCGATGCCAAGGGAATCGGTTTTGTTCACATCGAGCAAATCCGACGATTATATCTGAGGCAGGATGGCAGCCGGCGTATCGACTTGCCGGGGGGATGGCAGGCGCGCAGGACCTATCGGCAAATGTTCCTTGAACGGAAGGGTTGTGAGTGCACCGATCCTGGGCCTGCTCGTGCATTGAGCATCCTGCAGCCTCTGTTGCTGCGCTGTCCCGGTGAAACTGAGGTGCCGGACTGCGGTGTTGTGATTCGTTGTACACGGCTTGCTGCCGGGGAACCTCCTCCGACCGATCTCGGACCGGACAAAGCTGTTTTTGATTGCGCGGCGTTGCGGTTTCCCCTGCAGGTCAGGCGCCGCTCGCCTGGCGACCTGTTTCATCCGCTGGGGGCGCCGGGATCACGCAAGCTGAAGAAACTCCTGATCGATCTCAAGGTTCCGCTGAATGAGCGGGATCGGCTGCCGCTGGTCTGCGACGAAGGCGGAATTCTCTGGGTGGCCGGGCTGCGGCGGGCGGAGCGGGGCCGGCTGAATGAAGGCAGCAAGGATTTGCTTGTAATAGAAATAGAAATGGAACGAACGAGGATAGATAATACTTAAGTGACAGGAGGAGCGTTATTGTGTTAAAAGATGTGGAACGGATACTGATCACTTCGGAGGAAATCGGGGCGCGCGTGCGGGAGCTGGGGCAGCAGATCACCAACGACTATGCCGGTCAGGAAATATTGATGATCGGGGTATTGCGCGGGGCGGTTATTTTCATGGCCGATCTGGCCCGTTCGATCAAACGGCCGATGGACATCGATTTTATGGCAATCACCAGTTACGGTCTTTCCACCAATTCCAGCGGTGTTGTGCGGATTATAAAGGACCTGGATGAAGTCGTGGAAGGACGGCACATTCTGATCATTGAGGATATCATCGATTCCGGCCTGACGCTGAACTATCTTGTCGACAATATCAAGTCGCGCAAGCCGGCCAGTGTCAGAATCTGCACATTGCTGAGCAAACCGGACCGCCGCAAGGTCAATGTGACGGTCGACTACAACGGGTTTATCATCCCCGATCATTTTGTTGTCGGCTATGGCCTCGATTATGCCGGAAAATATCGCAATCTGCCGTTTATCGGGGTGTTGAAGCCGGAGATCTATCAGAAAGGTTAATCGATGCAGCGTTTGACAACTCTTTGAATCCCCTGTTTTTTTGTGATATAATTATCTCCTACGAATAATCTCAATAGGCAGCCAACCGTGCTGGCAATAGGAGGCCCGTTTGAACAAGTTTTTTCGCAATGTAGGTTTTTACTTACTGATCATCATCATCGCGATATCGATCATCGATTATTACTCGTCCA
>CAZOJA010000053.1:0-12465 GCA_964579955.1 uncultured Veillonellaceae bacterium
TCGCATCCGTCGCTCCGATGATGATTGGTTTTCCCAGGCTCATGCAGGCGATCGCCGCATGCGAGGAAAGCCCTCCCTCTTCCACGATCAAGCCCGCCGCTTCTTCGATCAGGCCAATATGCTCGGTGTCAGTTCCTGCGACAACAACAATTTTGTTTCGCGCCCGTTTGTTCATGTCAAACAGGGATTTGACAATGGTGACCCTTCCACTGACGATTCCATTGCCAATTCCCTGACCCTTGAGAATAATATCGCCCACGGTAATCAATTTGATCGAATTGTAGGCATTAGGCAAATCCATATTGCCAAGCACGCCGACAACCGCATCCCCTTCCCGCAAATGGTTCCCTTTCAGAGCAGTATCCACCGCGAGTTGCATGACATCCTCCTGACGGAGGGTTCGGCGGCTAAGTAAAGGCTTGACACCCCAGGCAAGCCTCAGCTGCCGGATCACGTGCGGATGTGGAGAAACCGCGATAACAGGCAAGGCCTGGCGAAATTTCGCCAACATTCGTGGTGTAAATCCGGTCTCGGTCGGCACCAGAAAGGCCAGCGCTTTCATCACCTGCGACGCATGCACCGCGGTAGAACACAGAGCGTCTGCAACCGGGCTGGCAACCAGATGTCCGATCCTTTTTTCATTGCGCACAGACAGGATTTTTTCTTCTTCCAGGCGGGCCGCACTCTTCAGGGAGGCCAACACATCCAGCGGAAACTTGAATGCTGCGCCGCCGGTCATCACTGCCACTCCGTCAAAGCCCTTGTGCAGGGATTTGTTAATCAGTTCCTGCCCTTCCACGCCGGATTCAGCCATTGTTTCCTGCACCGAACCGGAAACGAAAAGAGTCTTGCCTGTCTGCGCCGCACGCAACGTCACCGCGGACAACGGACAACCCGGTTCGACACTTGTCAGCAAGGACCCGTCAATAATCAGTCCATCGGCAATCTGCAAGGCTTCCTCCATGTTGGTTCCGCTGTCGGTGATGCGGGCGAATAGCATAAGATTTGCCTCCACAGCATCGAGCACCCGGCGGATTTCTATTAATGGACGCGAATCCGGCGTTGCTTCGACAATCACACAATCCAGACCCGATTTGATCGCCATTTCTGCAGCCAAGGTGCGCTTTTCAGTCGTGGTTTCAACAATCTCTGCCAACAGAACCGGCAACATGCCCGTATCATTCGCCGCCTGACGCACAGCCCTCACCTTTCTGGCCCATTGCGCGGCGTCATCCGACCGCAATACCAGACTGGCCCCATCCAGACCTTTTTCGAACAAGGCTTGCAAGGTTCTGATATTCCATTCATCCTCAACCTGAAGAATGATTTTGGTCGCGCAGGGTTCCGCCGTTTCCGGCGAAAGCACCGGGGAACTGCCGGAAACGTAATACCCGCTACCGCCGCGCACTTCGATCAAACCAACGTACTCCAACGCGCTTAACGCTTCACGGACCGAAGAACGGCTAGTACCGAACTGTTCGCACAACTCTTTTTCGCTCGGCAATTTTTGTCCCCGGAAAAATCGTCCCCCTTCAATCCCTTGCCGAACAAAATCAATAATCACCCGGTATGTTTTGACATTGGGCTTCTCAATATGATCTTTCACGCAGCTGCCCTCCTCCAAAATGATAAACCCTATATTACATTATAATAATTCAGGTTATATTCTTTTTTCCCTGCTGAAAATTGCTCCAGAAAAAATCCATCTTGGCTTCTGTGACAGGTTAGTGTATAATTAAAATATCTGATTAATCTGATAAATCAGTCTGACACATTTTGTTTTTACCCTCGATACCATTTTATTTGTCTGATGAATTATTTTTCAGGAGGGTTTTATGAATCAAAACATCGCGGAAATCCTGCTTCGCAGGCACAGTCAACCCGTCCACGTAAACCTGGCGATTCCCCGTCTGGTCGAAACAGCAGTCTGCCGAGGAGAAGGACTGCTTAGCAGCACCGGCGCGCTGCGTGTGACAACCGGCAAGTACACCGGCCGCTCGCCCAACGATAAATTCATCGTCGACAGCATTGATGTTCACGATGCGATTTGGTGGGAAAACAATCTGCGTATCAGCGAAGCAAATTTTGAGAAACTGCTCGAAAAAGCGCTTGCTTATCTGCAAGAGAAGGAGCTTTTCGTTTTCGAAGGCTTTGCCGGTGCAGACCCCAGTCACACTCTTCCTGTTCGCGTCATCAACGAATTTGCCTGGCAGAATATTTTTGTCCAGCAGTTATTTTTGCGCAGCAACGATACCGGGTGGGCCTTTCCTGACGAACCGGGCTTCACCGTGCTCTGCGCACCCGGCGTAACCGCCGATCCCGCCCAGGATGGAACCAACTCCGAAGCTTTCGTCATCATCAATTTCTCCCGCAAGATTGTTTTGATCGGGGGGACACACTATGCCGGCGAGATGAAAAAATCCATCTTCTCCGTTCTTAACTACTTGTTGCCGGAGCAAGGAATCCTCTCTATGCACTGTTCGGCAAACCAAGGTTCTAATAACGAAGTCTCGCTGTTCTTCGGGCTTTCGGGAACGGGAAAAACCTCTTTATCCGCCGACCCTGACCGTTTCCTGATCGGCGATGACGAACATGGTTGGGCCGAGCATGGCGTCTTTAACTTCGAAGGCGGTTGCTATGCCAAATGCATCAACCTTACCCACGAAAACGAACCGCAAATCTGGGATGCCGTCCGCTTCGGCGCAGTACTGGAAAATGCGGTAATGGACGAGGCAACCCGTATCGTGGACTTCGCGAGCGAGGAAATCACCGAAAACACCCGCGCCGCCTACCCTGTTCATTTCATTCCAAATTGCATTTATCCCGGCGTCGGCGCTCATCCCCATACGGTCATTTTTCTGACTGCGGATGCGTTCGGAGTATTGCCGCCGATTGCCAAATTATCGCCTGAGCAGGCGATGTACTATTTTCTCTCAGGTTATACTTCGAAACTTGCGGGTACCGAGCGCGGCATCACAGAACCACAGGCAACTTTTTCCGCCTGTTTTGGCTCTCCTTTCCTGCCGCTTCACCCCATGCGCTACGCCAGTTTGCTGAAGGAGCGGATCGCCCAGCACAATACCCGGGTCTTTCTGATCAATACCGGTTGGCAAGGCGGCGCCTATGGCGTCGGCAAACGAATCAGCATCCAGTTGACCCGGAGGATGGTCGCCGCTGCGATGGACGGCTATCTGGATTATGTCGATTATGCAGTGCATCCCGTCTTCAACCTGATGGTCCCGGTCTCATGCCCCGGCGTGCCCGACGGCGTCCTGCAGCCGCAAACATCCTGGGCCGATCCTGCGGCATATCACAAAGCGGCGGTTCATCTGGCCGGCATGTTCGACAAGAACTTCCGCAAGTTTTCCGGCATCCCCAGCGAAGTCATCAACAGCGGTCCGTTTTCACTCGACAAGATCGGCAACGCCGTCTGATTGATCCGGTAGCCGGTTCAAACACTGTTCTTCACTCAATATATAATAATCAGAGAAGCCGGACCGAATGGTTCCGGCTTCTCTTGATTCATTCCTACAGGTCTGATACGCCGGCGAATAATTCGCCCGCTTGCCTCACATCCACATTGCCGCCGCTAAGAATCACACCGATACGCTTTCCCGTCACCGGCAGCTGTCGTTTGAACAGAGGCGCCAATGCCGTAGCGCCGGAAGGCTCGACAACGATTTTCATCCGCGTCCACAGATAATACATCGTATCAAGAATATCCGCGTCAGAAACCGTAATCATTTCATCCACATTGTTTTGGATTGTCGGAAAAGTAATCGACCCCAGCGATTCAGTCCGAAGTCCGTCAGCAATCGTCTGCGGATTATGGATCTTCTGCAGGACGCCGGTATTAAAGGAACGGGTCGCATCATCGGCAGCAGCCGGTTCCACGCCAACGATCCGGCAGTTTGGCAATGTATTGCGGGTATATACGGCGCACCCGCTGAGCAGTCCGCCGCCGCCGCAGGGGACCAGCAACATATCCAGGCTGAATACATCATCAATCAATTCCCTGGCAGCCGTTCCCTGTCCGGCGATCACATCCGGATGATTGAACGGCGGAATCAATTCATAGCCATGCTCCGCGATGAGCTTATCAGCAAGTTCTTCCCGGTTCATCGTCGCGCGGTCATAAGTAACGACTTCCGCGCCATATTTTCGGGTCGCCGCCAGCTTTACCGCCGGAGCGTCAGCCGGCATGACCACCGTTGTTTTTACGCCCAACAAGCGCCCAGCCAACGCCACTGCCTGAGCATGATTTCCCGACGAATAGGTGATGACGCCTCGTGCTGCGGTTTCGGCAGACAGGCGGCTAATCGCATTATAGGCGCCGCGAAACTTAAATGCCCCCATCCGTTGGAAATTTTCGCATTTCAAAAAAACAGAATTACCAGTCACCTCATCCAGAGACCGGGATGTCAGCACCGGTGTGCGGTGAGCCACGCCCGCAAGCTTTTCTACAGCCGCCAACACGCCCTGATATAAAGGATCCATTTCTTTTCCTCCTCTCAAAATTGAACCAATCTCTCAAACGGTAAAAGGACATCGGCAAACCAATGGCGAATCATTTCCCGATAACCTCTCATTACGTATGAGAATAATATTTCCCGTTTCCAAGACAAAATCCCTGTCGATCCTATGAGTTTGGGGTGTATTTTTTTGTTGATATCGATTGCCCAAATGGAAATCACGCCTGGGCGTCCCGACCTTAATGCTGCAAAAATGCTTGACATCATCGGGCAATGTCGGCAAACCGCTACAAAACTGTTGCTGTTTCCTGAGATGTCGATTCCCGGATATCTGTTAGGCGACACCTGGGAACAACCTGCGTTTCTGCGGGACTGCGAGTATTGGGGCGAGCAGATCATCAAAGCCACCGACAGTCTCTGTGTAATGTTCGGCAATGTCGCCGTCGATTGGCAAAAAAACAATGATGATGGACGGGTGCGAAAGTACAATGCCTTCTTTGCCGCACAAAATGGCGCTTTGCTCCGAAGCAATGATTTCCCCTACCCGTTCCGCATCAAAACCTTGCAGCCGAACTATCGCGAATTTGATGACGACCGTCATTTTTACAGTTTGCGTAAACTTGCCCAGGAGATGCAGCGACCTGTCGAACAATTGTTGTTCCCCTTGCAGATATCCTGTGATGACCGCACGCTGAAAATCGGTTGTTTGTTGTGCGAAGACGGCTGGAGCGATGATTATACGTTAAAACCGATTCCGATTCTGAGTCGCAATGGTCCTGTCGACCTGTTCGTCAATCTTTCCTGCTCACCGTTCACTCTAGGCAAAAACAACAAGCGCCACCGTGTTTTCTCACGCATGGCCCGAGACGCGGCAACACCGTTGATTTACGTCAACAACGTCGGAATCCAGAACAACGGTAAAACCGTCTACACGTTCGACGGCTGCAGCACCGCCTATGGAATCCATGGCGAAACATTGCTGCATTGCCAGCCGTTCAAAGAACAACTCTGTTCGATAACCCTGGACGAACTCAGTCATCCTGCGCCGTCGAAACCAGTATCCGTCCCCAACGACAATGACATCGACAGCATCTTTGGCTGCCTGAACTATGGGATAAGACGGTTTTTACATCATACCGGCCTGTCAAAAATTGCGATCGGAGTATCCGGCGGCATTGACTCTGCCGTTGCGGCAGCACTCTACACACATGTGCTTGGCCCGGAAAACCTGGTGCTGGTCAACATGCCGAGCCGTTTCAATTCACGCACAACCATCAGCCTGGCCGAGCGCTTGGCAAAAAATCTCGGCTGCCGCTACATCGACATCCCGATCGGCGAGTCGGTGGATTTGACAATCCGACAGCTGGATGCGGCCGGATTGCCCCTGTCGCCGTTCATGCAGGAAAATGTACAGGCCCGCGACCGTTCATCCCGCATCTTGGCTGCCGTCGCGGCGGCCTGGGGCGGCGCCTTCACCTGCAATGCGAACAAAAGCGAACTGACTGTGGGATATTGCACATTATATGGCGATGAATCCGGATTTCTGGCTGCGCTGGCCGATTTGTGGAAGCATCAGGTTTATGCGTTGGGACATTATATGAATCAGCAGATTTTCGCAGCAGACGTCATCCCTGCCGAAATTTTCAGCATCGTTCCCAGCGCCGAACTTTCCGCCGAACAAGATGTCGATGCAGGAAAAGGCGATCCGCTGGTCTATCCCTACCACGATTATCTGTTCAGATCTTTTGTCGAGCGCTGGCAGCGTGCCACACCGGAAGACCTGCTCGGTTGGTATGCGGCAGGCACGTTGGAAGAAAACATCGGCTGCGAGCCCGGCCTGGCAGCAAGACTCTTTTCTGGCGCGGGCGCTTTCATCGCTGATCTCGAACGTTGGTGGCGACTCTATACCGGCATGGGGGTTGCTAAACGAATTCAGGCTCCGCCGGTACTGGCGGTTAGCCGGAGAGCGTTCGGTTTCGATCATCGCGAAGCGCAGAATTCGGTCCACTTCACCCAGCGTTACCTACAATTGAAGCATGAATTGATCTCACAGGAGAACGGAGGCGCCATACATGTTTGACAACGCCGAAGGAATGGTTTTTCGTCCGCCCAGCGAAGCCAACAGCTTTATTTTGCGCGCTACCATCGGCTGCTCGCATAACCGGTGCAGCTTTTGTTCGATGTATCGCGATGTGCAGTTCCGGGCAAGACCGATTGCGGAGCTCGAGACCATCATCCGCAACACGGCGAGGCGCTATCCCGACTTACGGCGCGTATTCCTCGCCGATGGCAACGCACTCGTCCTGTCAACAGAAAAATTACTGGAGATCATCTCGTTGCTGCGAGCTCATTTTCCCCGTCTATCACGGGTAACTTGCTATGGCGGCCCCCTCGATATCCTGCGGAAATCGCCTGAAGAGTTGCTTCAGCTAAAGCAGGCCGGTTTACAGATGATTTATCTCGGCATTGAAAGTGGTGATGATGAAGTCCTGCAATTGGCGCAAAAAGGCGCAAACAGCGCGCAAATGATTGCAGCCGGCCAAAAAGTGATCGCGGCCGGAATGAAATTGTCGGCCATGCTGATTCTCGGATTGGGAGGTCGCGCCTTGTCCCGCCAACATGCCATCAACAGCGCCCGGGTAGCTAGCGCGATCAATCCGACCATGCTGAGCGCACTGACCCTGATGCTGCACCGGGGAACCCCGCTGCGCGCCGAAGCCGACGCCGGAAGGTTTCAGCCGCTTTCACCGTTCGAGTTCGTCGTCGAACTAAAAGAGCTGGTATCGCATCTCAACATGGAGTCTCCCTGTATCTTTCGCAGCAATCATGTCTCCAACATGTTGCCACTGGCCGGCACGTTGCCTGATGATAAAGAAAGCCTGCTTGCGCAGGCTGAAGAAGCAATCCATTTGTTACGGAATCAAACCAGGCCAACCTATAATGACGACGGGCCATTTTGAGCCGTCACTGCCTGACTAGCGCCGAAACAGCCACCAAATCAGGCTGAATACGCCCATCAACACCAAAGCGACCGGCAAAGCAACAAACACAAAAAACAGAATCAAGGCGGCTATAATCAACTTTGTCAAAAAACCGAACGGACGGGACCCGAACGAGACCTGTCGCACATACACACGATGGCCGGGTCCGTCACTGCGATATTCATAGTCGCCGGTCCGGCCGCTCTTATCGCTGCCGCGATCCGCAGCATCCTCCCCCTGTTGAATCGTCAGTCCTTGAAAATCATCCCGTTCATCCGGTCGCAGCACCTTTACTTCTACAACCTTGTTGCCGCACCGGGGGCAATCGACGCCAGGGGTGGTTAGTTCTTCATTGCATTGTGAGCAGCGCATCCGGTGTCGTTGACCTCCTCAATTCCACGCTGGGGTTAATTCATCGGCGTTATTCTTGCGTGAATTAGCCTACCCTTTATCGACAAACAGGGGGTTTTTTGCTATGATTAATTCCGTTATAAAAATTCAGGAGTAGTTCGATGCAATTAACAACCCCTTACTATATTATTAACGAAAAGCGCTTGCTGCGCAACTTGCAGATTATGCAGCAGATTCGCGAACAGGCAGGCGTCAGATTCGTTCTGGCCTTAAAGTGCTTTTCCACCTGGTCCGTTTTCGACCTGATGCGGCAATACATGGATGGCACAACATCGAGCTCCCTGTTTGAAGCCCGCCTGGGCCATGAAAAGTTCGGTGGCGAAACCCATGCCTACTGTGTCGGTTATTCACCGGAAGACGTCTCCGCATTGGCCGGGTTTGCCGATAAAATCATTTTCAATTCGGTTTCGCAGTTGGAAACCTACTATCCCCAAGTTCAGAACAAACCGCTTGGGCTTAGGGTCAATCCCGGCTTCAGTTGTTCGCATTTCGACCTGGCCGATCCGGCGCGCCGCTATTCACGGCTTGGGGTAGTGGGCCGCAAAGCGTTGCAGGAGCAAGTTGCAAGGCTCAGCGGACTGATGTTCCACTACAACTGTGAAAACGACGATCTTGCGACGTTTTCCTCCCAACTCGATCAAATCGGCGCCGATTATGGCGACATTCTCATGCAGATGAGCTGGGTCAGTCTTGGCGGCGGATTGTATTTCACCAAAGAAGGGTATCCGGTTGATGACTTTAGCAAAAAACTCGCCGAATTCGCCGCGCGTTACAAAGTGCAGGTCTATCTGGAACCCGGCGAAAGCGCCATTACCGGCAGCACGGAATTGGTCACCCGTGTGGTGGACATCGTTCACAATGAAATAGACATTGCGATTGTCGATTCTTCTGTGGAAGCGCACATGCTTGATCTGTTGATATATCGCCTTTCGGCCAAGCTGGACAATGAACCGGCCACCGGACACAAATACATGATTGCCGGTCGTTCCTGTCTTGCCGGCGACGTTTTCGGCACTTTCCATTTTAAGGAACGCTTGAAAATCGGTGATGAAATTCGTTTTGCCGATGCCGCCGGTTATACCATGGTCAAGAAAAACTGGTTCAATGGGTTGCAGATGCCGGCCATTGCGGTACGCAGGCTGGATAACAGGATAGAGTGTATCAGGAATTTCAGCTACAATGATTTTGTGACCAATCTGTCCTGACCAAACTGCAAAAACCAAACAGACAGAGGAGGAAAATGATGCGTAAAAATGTTCTTATTGTCGGCGCAGGCGGTGTAGCCAATGTGGTTGCCCATAAGTGTGCGATGAACAACGATATTTTGGGGGATATCTGCATCGCTTCACGAACGCGGAAAAAATGCGAAGCGATCATCGAAAGCATCAAACGAAAAAAACATCTCAAGGACCCGTCCAGAGATTTGTATTCCCGACAGGTCAACGCGCTGGATATCCCGGCCCTGATCGACCTGATCCGCGATACCGAATCCAAGATAGTCATCAACGTGGGGCAGTCTTATATTAACATGTCCGTTATGGAAGCCTGTCTGGAAACCGGCGCCGTATACATGGACACGGCAATCCATGAAGAGCCGGACAAAGTGTGCGAAGATCCGCCCTGGTACGCCAACTATGAGTGGAAACGCAAAGATCAGTTCAAGGCAAAAAAGATCACGGCCATTCTCGGCATCGGTTTCGACCCGGGAGTAGTCAACGCCTGGTGCGCGCTGGCGCAAAAAGATTACTTCGATAAACTGGATACGATTGACATCCTGGATGTCAATGCCGGTAGCCATGGCAAGTATTTCGCCACCAACTTCGATCCGGAAATCAACTTCCGCGAGTTTAAAAAAGTATGGACCTGGATCGACCGTCGCTGGGTTCTGCAAAAGGTCCACTCCATCCGGATGGACTACGATTTCCCGGTCGTCGGTTCACAGCCGGTATATTTGACGGGACATGACGAACTGCACTCCCTTTCCAAAAATATGGATGCCAATTCCATCCGTTTCTGGATGGGTTTTGGCGACCACTACCTGAACGTGTTCTCGGTTCTATCCAACATCGGCCTCACCTCCGAGGTTCCGGTCAAGGTTGCCGAAGGCATCGAAATCGCGCCGCTCAAGGTCCTGAAGGCTTTGCTGCCTGATCCGTCTTCCCTGGCCCCCGGCTACACCGGCAAAACCTGTATCGGCAACTATTTCCGCGGCACCAAGAACGGAAAAGAAAAGGATCTGTTTATCTACAATATCTGCGATCACGCGGAGTGTTACAAAGAGGTGGAGTCCCAGGCCATCAGTTATACTGCCGGTGTACCGGCTGCTGCAGCGGCGATTCTGGTCGCCCGGGGCGACTGGAACGTGAAAAAGATGGTCAACGTCGAAGAACTCGATCCGACCCCCTTCATCGAGTTGCTGGACAAGATGGGCTTGCCCACCCAAGTACTGGAAACCCCCAAGCCTTTCCTGCCGCCTGTCATCGAGTCGCTACAATCCATATAGTTTGTGGTTCAATGTCCGCAGGGGCTGTCGGAATTCTTCCGACAGCCCCTGCTTCATTTCTCTTCATCTAGCGGATCTCGTGACGACTATCCAGAATCTCTGCTTCGGTATTACTTTCAACAAAACGCAGCACTTGTTCCAAAATGCTGTCCGACTGCCGAACCGAACCGGTAACCCAGGCAATTCCCAGCACCAGCGTCTGGTGGATATCCTGCGCCTCAACTTCAGCAACTGAGACGTTGAATTTGTGACGCAATTGTGCAGTCAGGCTTTTCGCCAACATGCGTTTCTCTTTCAACGAAGAAATCCACGCAGCATAGAGTTTTATTTCGACAGTCCCAACAATCATTGTCGTTTCGTTCCGGGCTGATAACTGGTGGGGCCGTCTTCAAACCCGACCTGTTTCAACCACCACGCAGGATAGAACACAGGCTGGGCAATCTCTTTGTCAGTATTTACATAGCCATCATTGTATTTTACGTAAAGCAGTTCCGACAACTTCCACCAATCTTTCAGAACCGCAGCCGCATTTTGATCGCTGTAATGGGTCAGAAATTTTCGGGCGCCATGCTTATCGCCGCTGTTCCAGATCGTTAAAGCCTTCGCCTCCTGTTCCTGTTGTCTGGACAGCGCCACATTTTCGTAGCGTTCCTGCACGGCGCGAATATCTTGAATCATATAGGAGTATTTTAGCATCGAATAGTTTGCTACATAGTTGAATGCCGTCCACATGCTTTGCCGGTCGAGCTTGAGAATATCGGCCCGTTGCACCGATTCCGGCAAATCAAGCGCACCCGCGTAAAACGGCATCAATACAGAGGTCGCCGGCCTGTCCGGCCCAAACCACACCACCCCGCCGATGGCATCCGGCAACCAACGGCGCGACTGGTTTACATAGGAATACACACAACGGTAAATGTTCAGCGGCCGTTCAAACTCTCCAATAAGAGGGGTAAGTCTTCCTTCTTTGTCAGCGACCGACTCGGCGTTGCCTTCAAAACGGTTGGGGTTGCCGAACGGACCAGCCGCCAATCCCTTGGTTAGATCAAACTCTGTACCTTCATAATTGTCGCGGTGAATCGCGAACAACTCTTGAACCGTAATTTTTTTGTCCGGTTTCACCGCAAACGGATAATCACGGGTATACGGGCCCTCGACCCAAGGTGATAGCTGCAGCGAAGGAGCTAGCAACGACTGGGCGCGCCATACGCGCCGCAAAGAATAATAGGGGTGATGAAACTCGCCATCGCCATAGACGCGCGTGAAATCGAGCGCACCGTCAGCTGGTGACCACCAGCCTTTTTGTTGCGCTATGGCAAAAATATTTGCTGAGTACATCATGTCATCGCTATCGGGACGAATTTCGCGGATACGGAACTGGTTGGCCGCCACAAACACCTTGTCATCCGGTACTCGTTGGGCCACCCAGACACCGCCAGTACCGTTCATGTCATATCCGGCCATCTCCATGACCCAGCCCTCGTTCGGATCTGCCACCAACAACGTTTCACCCGTCCCGTAATAACCGTACTTCTCTATCAGCTCACCCATCAGCCGGATTGCTTCGCGGGCTGTTTTCGTCCTTTCCAGGGCAATCCGGGAAAGTTCGGCGGAGTAAAAGATTCGTTTTCCCGGTTCCGGTTCCGGATGAACTTTCGCCTTATCGGTGCATTCACCGATAGAAAGTTGATGTTCATTCATAATCCCGTAATTCGCATCGAAATAAGCGTAGGTGTGGGCTACCTGCGGAATAAACCCCAAAGGAATGCTTGGAGCCACCCCTGCTTTATTATAGGCTTTACCACGGTCTTTGGTCACAATCCGGTGACTGACAGTAGCTCCCCACTGGGGTTTGAAATCGAGAGCCGCATGCGAATAATAGACTGCCCTCATGGTCCCCGGCTTGTGGTCCATCGCCGGTACGTAGACCATACTACCGTCATTCAACCCGTCATCGGAGTGGGAAACCATCACCGACCCATCATAGGAAGCATTTTTACCCACCAACATGGTTGTACAAGCCAAAACGGAATTGAACATTCCCAGGCTAATGATCATTAGAACAGCAACCGCAATACGTTTCATTTCTACACCCCTT
>CAZOJA010000054.1:0-12431 GCA_964579955.1 uncultured Veillonellaceae bacterium
AAAAGAGCCGGCATCTGCCGGCTCTTTTCCATCCTTGCCATTTTTTCGAAATCAAAACATGTTTATTATCTAAAATCAAAGCATTTCAATACTGTCATAATTACTTTTTATTATAAAACAAAATATATAATATTATAGAAATTTTATTACTTATATTTTAAATACTAAAATTGCTTATATCTAATGGTATTATTAAAAATCAAAGGCCGCGAAGCAAATTCGCGGCCTTTGTCAATCACGCAGTCAATCAAACGTGCCTGTATCCTTATTTCAGTCCCATGATCTCTTTGATCAAACGGATGCGATTCCGACTGACCGGCACCTGCTGTTGTTTCAAATCATCCATTTGCAGATAGTAGGTGCCGTGAAACCAGGGGATGACCTCGGTCACCCGGTCCACATTCACGATGTACTGGCGATGAACCTGAACAAAATTGCGCCGCTGTGGCGAGCGCTCCAACAACAAAGTGGCAACATCCTGAAATATAAAAGCCGTTGCGTATTCATGCGTCCGGGTCCGAATGAAGACGTCCTTGTCTTTCACCCCGACAAGTACGATCTCCTCGATGGCCAGGGGAACGATTTTACCGCCAGTTTGCACACAGATTTTGTTGACGTCGACCTTAGTCTCTGATAGCTCCGTATTGCCAACGATTTGCTGTGGTTGCTGCAAAGAAACGATCTTGTTCATGACAGCGGACAATTTTTCCGCCGTCACCGGTTTTGTGACATAACCAACCGCCGGCGTATCAAAACACTCCAAAGCATACTCAGGATGGGCCGTCACCATGACGATCAACGGCGGTTGCTTAGCATTTTTCAGTTTTCGCGCCATTTCCAGCCCGGATACTCCCGGCATCTGGATATCCAGAAAGACCAACCGCGGCTTATGTTCGGCAATAAATGTGATTGCATCAAACGCATTGCCGAACTTGCCGACAATCTCAATCTCGCTGAATTGTCCCAGCAAATATTCGATTTCATCGCAAATCGGCGCTTCGTCGTCGACAATCACGGTCGGCAATTTCATGCGCTCACCCAACTTTCCAACGGAATGCGAATGACAGCCCGGGTGCCTTCATTGATTTTGCTGGTAAGGGATAGTCCGTATTTTTCTCCGTAGAGACTGACCAACCGCTGCGAAACATTTTTCAGTCCGATCCGTTCTGATTCCACCAGCAAACCGGTGAGTTTTTCAGCCGGAATCCCCACCCCGTTGTCTTCGACGCACAACTGAACTTCGCCCTCACTAAGACGGGCGCTGATCGACAGTCGGCAGTCGCTCACCTTGGGAAACAAGCCATGGTCCAGTGCGTTTTCTACCAACGGCTGCAACGTCAACGGCGGAATTTTTGTCTCATCCAGACGGGGGTCGACGTCGAATTCGACGGCAAGCCTTGAACCAAACCGGGCTTTTGCAATTTCCAGGTAGGCAACCACACCATCCATCTCATTTTTCAGGGCGATAAACTCACTATGGTTATCAAAGCATCGCTGCATCAGCGTCGCCAGATGAGCAAGCAAGGTCCGGGCCGTTTCCGGGCTGGTCCGGCAAAAAGACATGATCGTATTCAGCGTATTATAAAGAAAATGCGGGTTGATTTGCGCCTGCAAAGCCTTCAGTTCGGCTTTTTGCCGCATTTTTTTCTGATTGTCCCCTTCCGCCAGTTGAATCTGCACCGACAAAAGATGTGCCAAACCATCCGCCAAACGGATATCGACTTCGGTTATCCCATTGATTTCGGTACGACACAACTTAATGGTTCCGGCAATTTCGCCGCCCTGAAAAAACAATGGCGCCGCTACCCCTGATTTTAGCGGACAATTGGCAACCGGACAGCCTCGGTCCTCCGGTGTGTAGAATACGACTAACCGCTTTTCCTCGATCGAACGACGCGTCGACTGGGTCATCAACGGTTCCCCCACCCGGTGGTGATCATCGCCTGCCCCGACAAATGCCAGCACATTATGGGAATCGGTAATCGACACCGAGTCGACTTTCGTCAAATCATAGATAATCCTGGCCGTGATGGCAGCGGATTCGGCGGTAAGTCCCTGGCGCAGATACGGCAACGTGCGGCTGGCGATTTCCAGCGACAGTTCGGCTGCGTCAGCGCCGTGCGCTTCACGGGATGTCTGGATATCCTTGATGATAATGATAAAGATAACGGTACCCAGCACTGTCACTGTGGTCGTCGGCAGAGCGATCGCTTTTTCCAGTGCGACGGCCGCTTCAAACGGTTTGGCAAAGGCAAGCACCAGCGATTTTTGAATGAATTCACCGGCCAATGCCAATAGGGCGCCTATCTTCCAGTCCAGGCGATGCAGTCCCAGCTTCTGCCGGGCCATTCCGGCCATTAACCCGCCAATAAGGGCTGCAATACCGCAAACTTCGGCAGTGAAACCTCCCAGCAAATAGCGGTGCAAGCCGCTGATCGCGCCGACTGCGCCTCCGACGACCGGACCTCCCATGATTCCGCCAATCAACGTCCCCACCAGTCGTGTGTTGGCCAGCGCATCTTCCACCGGAATGCCGTGATAGGTGCCAATAATGGAAAGTGCCGAAAAAATCGAAACCAAAATAATAAAATTTCGGGGTCGCAACGGATTGTGCACGCAATCGGTGATAAACCGGTTACGACCGAATAAATAGGCGGAACTGGCAATTAATGCCGCATCCCCCAGCAAATCGAGCAACATGGACTTGAACCCCTTTCTTGATGAAAAACTATATCAGCGAACCTTGCCGCGTTTTAGTGAAAAATATATCCCCACTGCCGACAGCACAGTGAAAATCCCCAAGGATAGCTGAATACTGCCCTGTACCACACCGGCAGCTTCTGCGCCGACCGCCGTCTTGCCACCTGACGCCACCATGACCAATGCCACGATCGACATGCTCACCGCCTGTCCGGTCATACGCATCGTCGCCAGGGAAGAGGCCGCCACCCCATATTGTTCTTTGGCAACTGCACCCATGATGGCATTGTTGTTCGGGGATGAAAAAAACGCAAAACCAAGCCCGATCAGCGCCAAATCAGCCATAACCACCACCAGGCCGGTCTGTCCATCGACGAAGGCAAATAAAAATAAGCCGACGGTTGTCAGCATCATCCCCACCGAAGCCACGATGCGCGGTTCCACCTTATCCGACAAACGGCCGGCAAACGGCGAAAACAGGGCCATGAGAAAAGGCTGGGACAGCATCACCCAGCCGGAGATCCGGGCATCCAGCCCCATCACGAGCTGCAGGTGCATGGAGGCGAGAAATCCCACCGCAAATGTTGCGCTGTAATTGATCATCGCTGCCAGGTTGGAAAAGGCAAACGTCAGATTTTCGCTGAACAGACGGATATCCAGCAAAGGATGCTCTCGTTTCAGTTGCAACCGGACAAAGCCGGTCAATAAAGCCAGTCCGCCAAACAGCCAAAGAACGGGCAACCATCCGTCCAACATAAAGGCAAAACCATACAGCGACAAAATCAGACCGCTCATGTACAGTGCACCGCCGATAATGTCAAACCGTTCGCCGGCGGCAGCGGCGGCTTCTTTTTTCAAAAAACGCCAGGCGATAAAGAATATTGCCAGAGCCAGCGCTGCCGTCAAAAAAAAGATCAGCCGCCACCCCAGATGAAAGCTGATTAGCCCGCCAAGAACCGGACCGGCGGAAAGACCGACATAGGTCGACGCCGTTGCATAGCCCAGCGCCCGGCCACGCCGCTCCGGCGGGTATACGCTCGCCAGAATCGCTATGCCGGTGCTGAAGATAAATGAAGCACCGATGCCCTGGATCACCCGCATCAGTATCAGGGCTTCGATCGATCCGACCAGTCCGCAAAGCAAAGTCGCCGCGCAGAACAGCAGAATCCCTGTCGTGTATATCCGGCTGCGTCCACGGATATCGGCGAACCGGCCAGCCGGCAGCAGACAGCTGGCTGTGGCCAGAATATAACCGGTAGCGATCCAGCTGAGCATTGTGGCGCTGGCGGAAAACTCGCGGCCAATCGATGGAATGGCGATGTTCAGGGCGCTTCCCATCACCGGAGTCATAAACGAAGTGGCAACGACAATCAACAGGACAATTCTGTCATAACGCAACCGCAACGATCCCTCTCAAAACAGTTCAATCGCAACAATTTCTCCGCTATTAAGCTTATCAGTCTCTGGACCGATTCGCAATAACCCCTGGGCCTGCGTCAAAGAAGAAATCAGGCTGGCGCCGCGCGCTAGCGGTACTGCCAGTGGATGCGGCGATCCCGCGTCAAGGCTTACCCGCAAGAATTCTTCTACCCCTTTGCGCGACTCAACAGGTCGGCTCAACACCGCCTGCACCGTCTGTCGCCGGATCGGCGGCTTGTGTTGATACTCGTAAAGCAACGCCTGTGTAAACAGTTCCGCTGTCAGCATGCAGGAAACCGGATATCCCGGCAAGCCGACGACGGGTTTTCCTTGCACCACTGCCAGGATTACCGGCCGGCCCGGACGAATCGCAACGCCGTGGCAGCAAATCCGCCCCAGTCCAGCCAGTACCGTCGCGGTAAAATCTTCGGTGCCGCCTGAAGTTCCCGCATTAATGACAACCAGGTCGCTTTCCTCGATCGCTCCGGCAATCGCCTGCCGCAATCCTTCCCGATCGTCGGCGACCACCGGATGACGCCGGGCTACAGCGCCCCAGCTCTCAAACATTGCAGCAAGCATATACGAATTGATATCGCGAATCGAGCCGGGCGGCAATTCGTCCGCTGAGTCGACTATTTCCGTCCCCGTAGGGATGACGCAGACACGCGGTCTGGCAAAGAGCCTGACCCTGTCCACCCCTACGGCGAGGCAGGCGGCGATATCGGCGGGACTGACCACACGCCCGCCCGGCAGCACCTGTTGCCCCCCCAACATATCTTCGCCGATTTTTCGCACATGTTGTCCCGGCGACACTATTGTTGTTATTTCTATCTGCTGCGCTGCAAATACGACATGCTCTTTCATGATCACGGCATCTGTTCCTTCAGGCATTGCATCGCCTGTATCAACAACCACCGCTGTCTGCGGCCGCCATAGAGAACCGGGCGGCAACACCTGCAATCGCCGGAGCTGTCCCGGCAACAGCCCGGTGGTATCGATCGCTCTTACCGCAAAGCCGTCCATCGCCGCTCCTGCGTAATGCGGCACGGAGCGGGCGGCAATTACCGGTTCAACAACAACCCGACCCAATGCATGGATGACTTCGCACTCCTCTTGCGGACAGGAGTCCAACCAGCCTGCCTGATCGAGGCATTGCCGCCAACGCGCCAGCGCCTCGACCCTGGAAAGATCGCCCAAAGAAGAACTCATCGCAATATCCCCCGCCAATTCCCGCCAATGCGTTCCCCCAGCACTTGTACCTCGACCAGGTCGCCGGGCCGAAGTTCGGTGTGGCCGGCCGGAATATACAAGGTACCGTGCGCCCGGGTCATCACCGTAACCAGACCGGATTTCGCCGGCAAAGGCCTGGCGACTACGCCTGACTCGGTTTGTTCTAGCCGGACCCGGACAATTTCATCCCGCTCAGCGTCCGGTCGCAAAGCTGAGCCTAACCGGGCCTGAACGACAAAGCGGCCGTTTCCTGCCGTTTGTCTTTGTCGTGCTGCCAGCGCCGGCTCGACGATTTCACCGAATACGGTCATCGCCGCAACGGTATGTCCGGGGATACCAAACACCGCCGTCCTGCCAACCATGGCAAGCAATGTCGGCTTGCCCGGCTTCAGCGCCACGCCATGGAACAACGTCCTCGCACCTGGCAAACTCTCCACCGCAACCGTTGTATAGTCACGATCCCCCACCGAACTGCCCCCTGATACCAGGATCAGATCAGAAGTTTCCAGGGCGGCTTGCAAGACGGCTGTCAGACTGTCCTTTGAATCAGCAACCCGTTCGGCCTGGATCACCTCGCAGCCGGCCAGTTCAGCCAGCGCAGCCAAAGTAAACGAGTTCACATCACGAATCTGACCGGGAAGCGGCGAAGCTTCCGGCGGGATAATCTCATCCCCGGTGGTGATCACCGTAACCAGCGGTTTCTTGATCACCGTCAGATGGGCAAAACCGCAGGAAGCAAGCACTCCCAGGTCAGGCACGCCAATTTTGCTGCCGGCGGCTAGTACGACGGTTCCGGCAACCACGTCATCGCCGCGCGCAATGACATTCTCGCCTCCGCCGACCGATCGGCACGCCCGGATCAAGCCGGGTTCGCCGCTTATGACGTATTCCTGCATCAAAACGGCATCTGCACCGACAGGCAGCATCCCTCCGGTCGGAATCCGGACCGCTTCGCCGGTCGCAATTGTCCCTCCGCAGGACCGACCCATCCTCACTTCACCGATCACGCGCAGCGCTACCGGCGCGGCTACGGAAGCAGTTGCCACATCTTCAGACCGGACGGCATAGCCGTCGACCGTCGACCGGTCGAACGGCGGATTATCTTCGGCGCTACGCATATCACAGGCGGCGATGCGACCAAGCGCCTGCCTCAACGCTACTTCTTCCAGCTGGGGTGGAGCAGCGCCAAGCGCCTCGACCGCCCTGCGTCTGGCTTCAGCCAGTGGTATCAGCTGCCATTCTTTCATGGATAGGCTCCCTTCATTCTGTCGTCGCAGGCCCGAACACACTTTGCCGGCCCTTCAGCAGACAATCAAAGCAGGTCAGTTGCCGGCCTGCCGGCTTAAAGACTGCACCGCACTCATTACAACGGGGAAAAGCTTTTGCAATCAATCGTCCGGCATTTGCATCACCGACAGGCTGGCGCTGAATCGAACCGGTCGGACAATGTTCGATGCAAAGCGCACAGCCGGTGCAGACCAATGGTTGGTGCGATATTTCCAAAGCCTCGGCATTTTCATCCGCCGTCATCGCCTGGATCGGACAAATTTTCGCGCACAATCCGCAGGCAATACAGGATTCATCAATGGATAGAACCGGAAAAAAATCCTGCAGCTGCGGCATTCCCATGCCTGGCCTGTCGCGTAGCAGCCTCGCCCGCCATTTCGCCTTTTCGATCGGGCGGACGCCCTGTTCTGGCCATAGCACATTTTGCGCCGTTTCAACGCCGGTGGCCAGCAACGCGCCAAAAAAGCCGCGCCGATCCATGCGTTTCACCTCGCGGTGATCCTTTGGCGCTTCACCGTCTTCACGGATCATGCCAGAGTCACTTTGCACCAGGAACTGTCGGGCCCGGCCGATTTCCTGCGCCAGATTCCGGTCGACAGCCTCCCGGCAAGAACGGCAACGCTTAGTGTGGACAAATACTTGTTTAGCCGTCTGTGCGGTATCTCGCAAGGCTAACGTTACCAAATCACGGGCATTGAGAAATCCCAGGCATGACCAGGGGCCGACGCCAAATTTCCGGCACGAAAGATGCACCGCCCCGCTCGCGCTTTGCAATAGCTCCGCCCAAGCATCCGCCGGTTGACCTTCTACCCCGATGGCATCGACCGGACAAACCGCCTGACAAAGCCCACAGCCATCACAACGTTCCGGCAGCAGGTTGCCGTGATCGTCCCAGCACTGACGCGGACAAATATCGCGGCACTTTCGGCAGTTGGCCTTCTTGTAATTATAATTGAGACAACGGTCTTCAGCGATTGTAAAATAAGCCATAAATGACAATTTCGCTGTCAGCCGGGCGATGTCCTGCCAAAAAATCAGCGTTTCTTCGGTTTACGCACAAGGATTCTTTCCGCTTCCGGCGAATAATATGGTAGAATAGAAAGGAATGATATATGCTGAAAGCTTGGTTTATGGCGATGCGTCCCTGGTCGTTCACTGCAGCGTTTGTTCCGGTCGCGCTCGGAACCGCACTGGCCTGGGATCAGGGCTACTTTCATCCGGGTCTGTTTTTTCTTACGGCGCTGGGCGGCATTTGTGTGCAGGCCGGCACTAATTTCATCAACACATACGGCGATTATCGCTCCGGGGTCGATACTGTCGAGTCGGCACATACCTGCCCGCAGCTGGTGACCGGCGCGATGCGCCCGGCAGCGATGAAACGGGCCGGTCTTCTTGCGTTCGGCCTCGCCGCTGCCATCGGACTGACGCTGGCCTGGCTTCGTGGCTGGGAAATTCTTGCCGTCGGATTGCTGGGAATCCTCGGGGGATACACATACACTGCCGGACCGGTTCCATACAAGTATAAAGGCGCCGGTTCTTTCGCGGTCTTTTTTTTGATGGGCCCGTTGATGGCCTGGCCGGCCTGGTTCATTCAGACCGGACAATACAGCTGGTTACCGGTATGGGGATCGCTGCCGGTCGGTTTTCTGGTCGCCGCTATTCTCAACGGCAATGATGTCAGGGACATCGCCCACGACCGCGCTGCCGGAATTGTTACTCCGGTAACGGAACTGGGTTCGTTTGCCGGTCTCGGTCTGCAAAGATTCCTATATTGGGCCGCCTTTATCTCCCTGGTCGCCCTGGTTGCGGTCGGCACACTGCCTTATACCGCATTGTTGCCTTTAGCGTTGTTTTTGCCGCTGAAAAAAGCTTTGTGCACGATTGGTGAAGCCGCCGCCGGTAAACAGGCCGCTTTGTTGCAATTGGAAGCCATGGCGGCCGGTTTCCATTTTCAGTTCGGAATCTTGCTTACCGCCGGAGTCGCCTTGCATCGGGTGGTCGGGAAAGGGTTATAAAAATGCCTGTATTGCTTTTTTCGCTGCTACTTGCCGCGTTGTTCTGGGTTGTCACTTTTTCACTGAAACTGTTCAATTTCTGGCTTTCGATGAGCGTCGCCGTCACTACCTTGACGCTGATTTCCCTTTACTATGGCGGTATCCCCTGGCGCCGCCAGGATTGGAGCTGGCGGGCGATTTTTTCCGGAATCGCTGCTGCCGCCTCCTTATATGCCATCTTCTGGATAGGAAACAATCTGTCGCAGCTTTTGTTTCCTTTTGCTCATCCGCAAATCTCTTCGATTTATGACATCCGTACCCAGGCGGAAGCGATAGCGATCGCTTCCATCCTGCTATTTGTCACCAGCCCGGGCGAAGAAATTTTCTGGCGCGGATTTGTCCAAAAGCGACTGGTGATGCGATTCGGCGCCAAGCGAGGCTGGCTGTTGGCGTCCGTTATTTATGCCGCAGTCCATATCGCCTCCGGCAATTTCATGCTGACCATGGCGGCGTTTACTGCCGGCCTTTTCTGGGGCTGGCTATATCAACGGGAACAGAACCTGGTCCCCTGCATCGTTTCCCACTGCCTCTGGACGGTCACCATCTTTATCTTACTGCCGGTAATGTAAAGTTAAAGGAGAACTACCGCATGAATCTATCGCCCATCTACGCACCGGTTCAGTCGCTGTTGGAGCTGACGGAACAGGAAATCGCCAACATGACCAAAGAATTTGCCGAGCCGGAAGTGCGCGATGTGCTCGGCCAGTTTCTTGATCATCCTGGCAAACGAATCCGCCCCGCCCTTTTATTTTTGGCTGCCGGCGCCGCCCGTCCCGACTCACAGGTTTCGTCCGCCTCGCTGGTTAACGCAGCCACCGCCTTCGAACTGGTACACAGCGCCAGCCTGGTTCATGACGATGTTATCGACGCCGCTGATTCCCGTCGCAATGTCGCTACGATCAATGGCCGTTTCGGCAACACGGTAGCGGTCCTTGCCGGCGATATTCTTTACGCGCAGGCCTTTTTGATGTTATCTGACGATGTGCCCACTTTCCAGACCATCCTCGACGTCACCAAACAGATGTGCCGGGGTGAGATTTATCAGTTGCGGTTAGCCGCAATGACCGAAGAACTGTATTTTAAAATTATCGAGAGTAAAACTGCCAGACTGATGTCGGCCTGCTGTGAAGTCGGCGCCCTGCGCGCCGGCGCCGCGCCGGAAGTGGTCGCCGCCTTCCGTGAGTTCGGCCGGCGGTTTGGATTTTTGTATCAGCTCGTCGATGACTGGCAAGATGGTGACGCCCCGGTAAAGAACTATCACTTTGCCGGCCAGATCGAACGTCACCGGATCCTGGCCAGGGAATGCCTGAAAAACCTGCCGGACTCCGCCTGCCGGGCGGCATTGATCGAATTTGTCGACCAACTGGCCGATATGGCCGTTCAGTAACTGCATGAAAAAAGCCGCCGGTTCAGTCTCCTGCCGGCGGCTTTAATTTATTTAATCTCAATCCGTTGAATTGGTTTTAATCTTTCCAGGACTTTTTTCGCCCAGTCGTCCCGGTTAACTACCACCCGTTCGTGCCGCCCACTGCCAATCGCCCCCAGTTCATCGCTGGCGATGATTTCAAACACTAACCGATTCCCTTTCACTTCCGTCAAAGTCGCCTGAATGCTTACCGACATTCCTGTGCCAGTCGGCGCTTCATGGGTGAACTCCATCGCCCGCCCGACCGTGATATAGCCTTTGGGCAACTTATGGTCAACCGTCAGGATCGCGGCACGGATCATCAAATCGACATATGCAGGAGTCGCCAACAAGTCTTCCATGGCTCCGCCGCCATAACCATATCCAGTATGCTTCTTTTCGACAGTTTTCTGAACGATCTCGCTCATTCCGGGAGTAAGGTATTGACTTACATCCAACAGGGTAGTCGTTACCATGATTTTCACCTCCTTTCCTTGCTTTCTGGTTTCATTATACCTCTCCAAATAACATTTGTCACACTATTTAGTTAATTTCCAGCGAGCTGTTCCACATCTTAATTGTAATGTCAACTGGATTGCTTGCTCGTTTGTTTCATCGATTGCAGCGATTTCTCTTTTTCCAGGGCTTGCCGCACCGCATCCGGCATCAAATCCGGGTCGAACGCGGCTTCATGGCAAGGGTTCCCGTCTTCCGGCTTTGGTACCAGTCGATTCAACACCTTTTGCAACAAACTGGTCATCATATTTCCCTCCCATCCTATCCCGCTTGCAGCTGCAATGAAATCCAGCTTGCAATACTATTTTATCAACATGGTGAACCTACCGCCAATTCAGGCTTGCGGCAAGAATTTGCCTAACAACCAGCTAAGGCCAGAGACTCGGACTTATTGTTCGCTTTCATCGAAAAAACGATTCTTTCCCGTGATTTACCCTCTGATTTGGCAGGAAGCCGCTTCCTGCACAGCGAATAACTTTAACTGACAATATGAAAAGGAGGTCCTGCCATGTTGATATTTGGCCACCGGGGCGCCCGGGGACATGCGCCGGAGAATACCATGGTATCCTTTCGCACCGCCATGGAAATGGGAGTCGATGGCATCGAACTGGATGTACAGATGACTAAGGACGGCAAAGTCGTCGTTTGCCACGATCATTCGCTGGAGCGGATAAGCAACGGCAAAGGCTGGCTGAGCGAACATACGCGGGAGGAATTGTTTGCACTCGATTTTGGCGGCTGGTTTGCACCCCAGTTCGCCGGCGAAAGAATCCCCACGTTGCGTGAAGTGCTGCAATGGGCGGCGCCAACCAAATTGCTGGTGAACATCGAAATCAAAAACGGGCCGGTCATCCACGAAAAAATCGAGGAAAAAGTGGCGGCGCTGATTCGTGAAAGTCGGATGGTCGACCGGGTGATCGTGTCGTCCTTTTATCATCCCACTTTGCTCAGAATGAAACAACTGGACCCGTTAATCAAAACCGGCCTGCTTTATGCCTCGCGCCCGGTCGATCCCTGGCTACAGCTGCGGGTGACAGATACGGACAATCTGCATCCGCTTTGGCACTACCTTGATGCGGACTGGGTTTCAAGCACCCGGCCGCATGGCGCGAAAATCTTCACCTGGACCGTGAATGAAATGCGTGAATGGGAACACATCAAGGCACTGGATGTCGATGGTATCATCACCGATTATCCGGACCGTTTCGTCGGCAAAATCTGATTGTTAAGATACTCAAGAAAAACAGGCCCACCGGGGCCTGTTTTGTCGCAAAGAATCCCTGCGCCATGGTTGCTGCAAAACGGCATTTACGATACAATACAAAGGCACGCCACAGAATGAAATAACAGAGACGGAGGAAGCTTCACCATGGGAAAAAAACTCCAGACAATGTTGCTGATGCTATCGGCGACCATGTTGCTGATGACCGGTTGTTCCGGCAGCAGCAATACCCCTGCTCCCGCAGAAAAAACCACTCCCAGCGCCGACGGTCAAAAACCGGCTGCAACCGTTAAAAACCGCATCGTGCGCATCGAGACCAACAAAGGCGTCATTCGGATCGAAATGTTTGAAGACAAAGCGCCGATCACCACGAAAAACTTCATCGATCTGGCCAGCAAGGGTTTTTATGACGGCGTCATTTTCCATCGGGTCATCGATGGATTCATGATCCAGGGCGGCGATCCGACCGGAACCGGTCGCGGCGGCCCCGGTTACAAGATTCCTGACGAGTTCCATGTGGATCTGAAGCATGATAGCGCCGGCATCCTGTCGATGGCCAACGCCGGGCCGAACACCGGCGGCTCGCAGTTCTTCATCA
>CAZOJA010000055.1:0-12286 GCA_964579955.1 uncultured Veillonellaceae bacterium
GATTTGTCGCGGGTGCTGTGGGTGGTCACCGCCAATGCGGTGCACAACATTCCACGGCCGCTGCTGGACCGGATGGAAATGATTACGATCTCCGGCTATACCCAGGAAGAGAAAATCCAGATTGCCAAGAAGTTCCTGATTCCCAAACAGCAGAAAGATCATGGCCTATCCGGCCGCCATATCGCATTTCCAGACGACGGCATCGAAAAACTGATTCGCAACTATACCCGCGAAGCAGGCGTGCGCAATCTGGAACGCGGTATTGCCACGCTGTGCCGCAAAGTGGCTCGGCAGATCGTGCAGAAAAAGAAAAAATCAGTGAGAATGACCCCCAATAATGTCGAAACCTTCCTCGGTCCCATCAAATTTCACTGGAATGAAGCGGAACGGAGCAGCCAGATTGGCGTTGCGACGGGACTGGCTTGGACTGAAACCGGCGGGGATGTGTTGCCGGTCGAAGTGACAACGATGAAGGGCAAGGGAAGCCTGACGCTTACCGGTCAACTCGGTGACGTGATGAAAGAATCGGCGCAGGCCGGACTCAGCTATATCCGGTCGCGGGCGACCGACCTGGGACTTGATGGCGAGTTCTACGAAAAACTTGACATCCATGTGCATCTGCCGGAAGGGGCGATTCCCAAGGATGGCCCGTCAGCCGGCATTACGATGGTAACGGCGATGATTTCGGCATTGACCGGCATCAAGGTTCGAAACGATCTGGCCATGTCCGGCGAAATTACCTTGCGTGGCCGGGTGCTGCCGGTCGGAGGCATCAAGGAGAAAGTGCTTGCAGCGCATCGGGCCGGCATCAAGACCCTGTTGCTGTCCAAAGAAAACAAGCGCGACTATGTAGAAATCCCCGAGAATGTGCGGAGCAATCTGGAGTTCATTTGGGTGGAGCACATGGATGAAGTGCTGGCGACAGCCCTGCTGAAAGGGGAAAAGAATAACGGATGCAGTGGGAAATAATTCGCGCCGAATTTATTGCTTCGGCGGTCAAGTCATCGCAGTTTCCGGTCGGGGATGAGCCGGAAGTAGCTTTTATCGGTCGATCCAATGTCGGCAAATCCAGCCTGATCAATTCGCTTTGCCGTCATAGCGGGCTGGCCCGTACCAGCAGCGAGCCGGGCAAGACTCGAACGGTTAATTTTTTCCGAGTCTGGTTCAAACGGGAAGATGGACTACGGCGCTCACTGTTTTTGGTGGATCTCCCAGGTTATGGTTATGCAAAGCGCAGCAAATCGGAGCGTCAGGATCTGCTCGACTGGACCCAGAGTTATTTCCGTTCCTCGCAGCGGTTACGTCTGGTGGTGCAACTGCTGGACATCCGCCGCGAGTTGCAACCGCTAGACCTGACGGTGCATCGGTGGTTGCTTGACGAAGGATTGACAGTACAACCAGTGGCGACAAAAATCGATAAAATGAGTCGAAGTGCGGTAAGCGGCGCTCTGAAGGCGCTGCGCACCGGCCTGGGATTATCGGCTGAAACCCCGATTTTGGCTTACTCCTCCCTGATGCCGGCAGGTCGCCAGGAACTGTTGGCTCGATTGGTGGAGGCAGTAGAGTTTGATGCAACTGACAGCGTTTGATAAGCAACTGTTAAATTTGATCCAGTCCGGATTACCGCTGACTCCGGCCCCGTTCGCCGATATTGCCAGACAACTGGGGAGTGACGAACGCAGTGTGATTGAGCGGATCGACAAGCTGCAGGAACGCGGACTGATCTGTCGTTTCGGCGCTTTTTTTGATGCCGAGTCTCTTGGTTACAAAGGACGCCTGGTAGCTGCGCGGGTCGCGCCGGAACACTTGCCCGCCGTTGCGATGGCAATCAATGCCTTGCCGCAGGTCAGTCACAATGATGAGCGCGATAATGAATATAACCTTTGGTTTACCGTGCAGTCTCGACAGGAAGATGAGATACAGGGATTGATCGATATGGTGGCCCGGATGGACGGTGTGGAAGAAGTCATTTCCATGCCGACTTCCGAGCGTTTTAAAGTCAATGTCGAATTTCAAGTAAAGTAGGTGCCTTGTGATCGATTGCGTAGACCGACAAATTATCCGGCGGGTGCAGCAAGGTGTACCGCTTGCACCTGCGCCGTATGGCATTATCGCCGCGGACATCGGAATCGCCGAGGAGGAATTGCTGGCCCGCTTGCGCCATATGAAGGAGCGAGGCATGCTACGTAAAATGGGCGCCGTGTTGCAGCACCACAAAGCCGGTTTTCATGGCAATGCCCTCTGCTGTTGGCAAATCCCGCTGGAGCGGGTCGGGGCCGTGTCAGAAAAAATGTCGGCTTGCAAACATATTTCGCATGTTTACCTGCGCAAGCCGCATGAAAAATGGCCGTATAACCTATATACGGTTTTTCACAGCCAGACACGCGAAGCTTGCTTGGCACTGGTTGAGGAAATGGCTGCCAGCATTGGCATTTCCGCCTATCAGGTCTTGTTCAGCCGCAAAAATTGGAAGCGATCGCGGCTGCCGTTACTTCAGGAACAGGAGGATGGAGAGCAATGATCACTCGTTTTTCGGAATTGATCGAGGTCGTGTTGCAGGCAGAACCGGCAAAAGTCGCTGTGGCGGCCGCACAGGACGATGCAGTGCTGATGGCTTGCCAGATGGCTTATGAACAAGGGTTGGCAAGTTTCACCCTCTTTGGTGATCAGGCGAAGATAGAGTCCGCAGCAGCGAAAGCCGGCGTGAAACTGGACGGGATGAAAATCATCCATGAAGCGGATGATTTTCGTTCGGCGATGCGGGCGGTAGAATATGTTTCTACCGGTAGCGCCAGTATCGTGATGAAAGGGATGATCAATACCGGCGACCTTCTCAGGGCGGTGCTCGACAAGAGTGTCGGCCTGCGCACCGGTCGGGTGCTCAGTCACCTGGCGGTATTCGAACTGGCCGGCTTTGATCGGCTGATCGGCGTGACTGACGGCGGGATGAACATTGCTCCGAGCTTGGCGCAAAAAGCCGACATCATTCAGAATGCGGCCGGTGTCTTCCGCCATTTTGGTGTCGATCCGGTGAAAGTGGCGGTTTTAGCGGCTGTGGAAACGGTCAATGCCGATATGCCAGGCACGATTGACGCTTCGGCTCTGGCGAAGATGGCGGATCGGGGGCAGTTAAAAGGATCCATCGTTGATGGACCGTTGGCGCTGGACAATGCGGTTAGCGAAGAAGCGGCCCGCCACAAGGGAATCGTTAGTCCAGTTGCGGGAAAGGCTGATATCCTATTGGTTCCCAATATCGAAGTGGGTAATGTTTTAGGTAAATCGTTGGTGTATATGGCTGGCGGAAAAATCGCCGGATTAATTGCCGGGGCAAGCAAACCGGTTGTCGTGACTTCGCGTGCAGACACGCCGGAAAGCAAAGTGATTTCGATCGCCATGGCTTCGCTATGCAGTCGCGACAAGAAATAAGAGGAGTGAAACGTCATGTTTGGTTTGGGCGTACCGGAACTAGTCCTGATTCTGGTGATTATCCTAGTGCTTTTTGGCGCCAAGAACCTGCCGGATATAGGCAAGGCGTTCGGAAAAACGATTACTGAATTCCGCAAAGCCACCGGACCGGAACTGGACAAAACCGATGCGGCGAAAAAAGAAATCCCGGCGGCGGACAAGACGGACGAGTCCCGGAAATGAGGCGATAAGCATGCCGGAAATCGAAGACGCTGAAAAGGAAACGGAAAACCCGGCGGAAATGACCTTGGTCGGTCACCTGAGCGAATTGCGGCAACGGATCGTTTGGTCGGTGGTAGCCTTGATCGCCGGTACGCTGGTCGCTTACTTCTATATTGACGAACTGATGAGTTTTGTCACCGCTCCTGCCGGTAAGCTATATTTCATGGCCCCGGCGGAGGGATTTTTCGCCTACCTGAAGTTGGCTGTTTTTGCCGGGTTCTTGCTGGCATTGCCGGTCATTCTGTGGCAGGTATGGCTGTTTGTTGCTCCTGCTTTGACCCGTAAAGAAAAAAAATGGGCCCTGATCATGGTGCCGGGTTCCACTTTGCTTTTTTTTACTGGTGTGGCATTTGCTTACCGGTTTGTCTGGCCGTCTGCCGTCAAGTTTTTTCTCGGCTTCGGCAGCGAGAACCTGCAACCGATGCTTTCGCTGGGACAATACCTTTCATTCCTGATTTCCTTCATCCTGCCGTTCGGAGTGATTTTCAACCTGCCGCTTGCTCTGTTGGTTCTGGCCAAACTGGGGATTATCAGCTCGCGATTCCTGGCAAAACAGCGAAAAGTAATGATCGTGGTTTCTTTTATCATCGGTGGTATCATCACGCCGACGCCCGATGTTTTTTCGCAGACGATGATGGCGATTCCGATTCTGGTATTGTATGAAGCCAGTATCTGGGCCGTGCGGATTTTGCTTGGCAAATAAGGGCGACCTTGACAAAAACGCACTTGCTCGATATATTGAGTATATTATTATAGCAGTATAGGCAATGAAGGGAAGAGTAGGAGGCCGTGCCTGTCAGAGAAGGAATCCTTGGCTGTGAGATTCCGCTGGCGTTTGCCAACCCGAAAGTCCTCCCGGAGCTGCCGGACTGAACAATGTTGTCAGTAAGTCCGGCCGGATAGTCCCGTTACGACGAACGAGCGCCTGCCTGTAGGCGGGAATTATGGTGGTACCGCGGAAGCTTGCCTTTCGTCCTTTATCAGGGGCGAAGGGTTTTTTAGTTTTTTGATTGAGTAAGGGGAGGAATGGACAGATGGCAAGAGAAAATATTCCGACAGTGTATGATCCAGCGTCCGTCGAGACGAAATGGTATACGGAATGGGAAGCAAAACGGCTCTTTCATGCAGAACCGAAGATGGAAGGGCAGGCATACAGCATCGTGATTCCACCGCCCAACGTGACTGGTCAGCTGCATATGGGACACGCGTTGGACAACGCTTTGCAGGACATCCTGATTCGCTGGCGGCGCATGCAGGGCTATGATACTTTGTGGATGCCGGGCTGCGACCACGCCGGGATCGCCACCCAGATCAAGGTCGAGGAGGAACTGGCCAAAGAAGGGTTGTCGCGCCATGACCTGGGCCGCGAAAAATTCATCGACCGGGTCTGGGAGTGGAAGGCGCAGTATGGCGATCGCATCACCAACCAGCTCCGCAGGCTTGGTGCTTCCTGCGACTGGGAGCGCGAGCGGTTTACGATGGATGAAGGCTGTTCCAAAGCGGTGCGTGAAGTGTTTGTCTCTCTGTATGAAAAAGGCCTGATTTATCAAGGCGAGAGGATTACCAACTGGTGCCCGCGCTGCAATACCGCTTTGTCGGATATCGAGGTCGAGCACGAAGAGTCGGCCGGCAAGTTGTACCATGTGCGGTATCCTTTGCAGGACAACCCGGTGGAATTCTTGACTGTGGCGACCACCCGGCCGGAAACGATTCTTGGCGATACCGCGGTGGCGGTCAATCCGTCGGACGAACGCTACGCAAACATGGTCGGTCGCAAACTGGTCCTGCCGCTTGTCGGCCGGGAACTGCCGGTTATCGCCGATGAATATGTCGATCCGGCATTCGGCACAGGTGCGGTCAAAGTGACGCCGGCCCATGACCCCAACGACTTTGAAATGGGGCAACGACACAGTCTGCCGTCAGTCAGGGTCATCGGCAATGGCGGTGCGATGCTGCCCGAAGCAGGAGCGGCCTATGCCGGACTGGACCGCTACGAATGTCGCAAGAAACTGGTCGCGGACTTGGAAGCAGCCGGTTATCTGGTGAAAGTCGAAGAACATACCCACGCGGTTGGTCACTGCCAACGCTGCGATACGGTGATTGAGCCGCTGGTATCGCGGCAATGGTTCGTACGGATGCAGCCGCTGGCTGAGCCGGCGATGGAAGTGGTGAAGGCCGGCCGGACCGAATTTGTGCCGGAGCGGTTCACAAAAATCTATATGAATTGGCTGGAGAATATCCGCGATTGGTGTATTTCGCGGCAAATCTGGTGGGGGCACCGGATTCCGGCCTGGTATTGCGACGCCTGTGAAAAGACGATCGTTTCGCGCAAGGAGGTGGAGCGTTGTCCGCATTGCAGCGGTGCCGTACGGCAAGATCCCGACGTGTTGGACACCTGGTTCAGCTCGGCACTGTGGCCGTTTTCCACGATGGGGTGGCCGGAAAAAACGCCGGAACTTGCGCGTTATTACCCGACCAGCGTGTTGGTGACCGGGTATGACATCATTTTCTTCTGGGTTGCCCGGATGATGTTTACCGGCATGGAGTTCATGCAGGAAGTTCCTTTCCGGCATGTTTTCATCCATGGACTGGTACGAGACTCGCAGGGACGTAAAATGTCGAAGTCCCTCGGCAACGGCATCGACCCGTTGGAAGTGATCGACCAGTACGGGGCCGATACGTTGCGGTTCACGTTGGTGACCGGCAATACGCCCGGCAATGACATGCGGTTTTATATGGAGCGGGTGGAATCCAGCCGTAATTTTGCCAACAAGATTTGGAACGCATCGCGTTTTGTGCTGATGAACCTGGAAGATTACGACGAGTCCGCGGCCTGCGGCGATTTGACACTGGCTGACCGCTGGATTCTTTCGCGCTATGCGCAGACGGTCGAGGGAGTGACGGCGAATCTGGAAAAATTCGAGCTGGGCGAAGCGGCTCGGATGCTGTACGATTTCATCTGGGGTGAGTACTGCGACTGGTACATCGAACTGGCCAAACCCCGCCTTTACAGCAAGGAAGGCGCGACAGGCCGACAGACGGCTCAGTTTGTTCTGGCCTATATCCTGGAGCGGACCATGCGGTTGCTGCATCCGTTCATGCCGTTCATCAGCGAGGAGATTCGTTCGCATCTGCCGCACGGTGACGGTAGTATCGTTCGGGCCGCCTGGCCGGAAACCGAGCCGCAGCGGATTGACGAGGCGGCGGAAGCCAGAATGGGCGCGGTGATGGAAACCATCAAGGCGATTCGCAATATGCGGGCGGAAATGAATGTGCCGCTCGGTCGCAAAGGCGAAGTGATCATCCAGGTTTCCGGTCCGGAACTGGCTGGTGTGTTGACGGACAATCTGCCGTTCATCAAATCGATGGCGACCGCTGAACCGGTGACGATCATCCCGGCAACTGCTGCAAAACCGGATAATTCTGTCTCGCGGGTAATCACAGGGATGGAAGTCTATTTGCCGCTAAAGGGACTGATTGATGTTGACAGGGAAATCGCCCGATTGAACAAGGAGTGGCAGGGGCTGGAGCAGGAGTTGGGCCGGATTGAAGGTAAACTTTCGAATGAAGGGTTTTTGGCCAAGGCGCCGGCGTCCGTACTGGAACAGCAAAAGGCCCGTCAGCTGGAAGTGCGGGAAAAAATGACCGCAATCCGCGGACAGATCGATTATTTCGCCAAACTGTAATAATATAGATTACTGCAGGTGATAAGGAGTCGAGCATGAATTATTCCGAAGCATTGGCTTATCTGGAATCGCTGGGGACCTTCGGCATTCAGCTGGGATTGAAACGCATCGAGGCGCTGCTAGCCGAAATGGGCAATCCCGAGCGGCGCTTCCGTTCGATTCATGTGACCGGCACCAACGGCAAAGGGTCGACCACGGCGATGCTAGCAGCAATTCTTCACGCTGCGGGGATTCGCACCGGCATGTATATTTCGCCACATCTGGTCGACTATCCGGAACGAATGACGCTGGATGAGCAAGAAATAAGCCGCGACGAATTCGCGGCGATGATTGGGAAAACCAGGCTTGCGGCTGAGGCGATTCAGGCTCGGGGCATGGAAAGTCCCACTGAATTCGAAGTGCTGACTGCCGCCGCCTTTTTGTGGTTTGCCGAAAAACAGGTCGGAGCAGCGGTCGTGGAAGTGGGGCTGGGCGGCCTGCTTGACTCGACCAACGTGCTTTTGCCTGAAGTATCGGTCATTACCAACGTGACCCTCGAACACACTGACCGCTGCGGTGGTACGGTGGCAGAAATCGCTGCTCACAAGGCGGGAATCATCAAACCCGGGGCACCGGTCGTCACCGGAGCAACGGGGGAAGCGCTGGCGGTCATCGAAGCCGCAGCGGCACGGTATCAAGTACCCTGCAGTGTATTGGACCGTGATTTTTTTGTTACGGAGGTTCAGAGCAGCGAAACGGGTCAGTCCTTTGTTTTCAGTTCCCCAAAATCGGTGGAACAACGCTACCGCATGACGCTGATCGGTCGGCATCAAGCTGATAATGCCGCATTGGCGATTCGTGCCTGCCAATACTTGGCCGGGAAAGAACCGCGATTGACTGCGGCGGCGATTCAGTCCGGCGTAGCCAAAGCCCGCTGGCCAGGGCGGTTTGAGATTTTTCCCGGCGCGCCGACTGTGATCCTTGACGGGGCGCACAATCCCGATGGAGTCCGTACTTTGCGGCAAACCTTGGATGATGTGTTTCCCTTGAGACCGCTGGTATTTCTGTTTGGCGTGCTTGCCGACAAGGACCATGCGACTATGACCAGAAGGCTGTTCCATCCTCGCGACAGAGCGGTGGTGGTCATGCCGAACTCCGACCGGGCTGCGAAGGCAGCCGATATTGCCGAAGAAATTTCCGGCCATGTTGCGGCGGTAACAACAGCAGACAGTATCGCGGAAGGACTGCAGCAGGCAAAGTTGTGGGCCGGCCCGCAAGGAGTCGTCTGCGCAGCCGGGTCGCTGTACATGATTGGTGAAGTTCGCAAATTGCTGCTACCGCAGTTAGGACAGCAAAACAGTCCGGCCTACTGATACCGAGTGTGAATTATTTCGGCGAAAAAGGACGAGTGTGTTGAATTCATTAAGGGCGTTTCTGCTTGAGTCCGGCAGTAAAGCCGGTGTGTTGGCCGGCTTGTTTTTTTTGCCGCTTTCGCTGACAGGGAGCTGGGTGTGCTTTGGCTTGGCCGGGGTTGTTTGGCTGGGCCGAATGCTTTGGACCGGGCAGGTCGAATTTCGTCGCAGTGGACTGGATATCTGGTTGGCCAGCTTTGCTCTGCTGGCTGCGTTATCGGTCTGGCGTTCGGAGCATGCAGCGGAATGCTGGTACAATTATTTTTATCTGATGGGTTTGTATGTGCTGGTTTATTGTCTGACCTTGCAGACGCTGCCAGGGCGACAGGGCCGCGAACAGGCGGTGGCGGCCCTGCTTGCCTCCACGTTGGCGGTCTGTCTGATCGGCCTGTTCCAATATGTTGTCGGCATTGATGTTCTCGAGCAGCGTTGGATTGACAGCGAGCAGTTTCCTGAACTGAAGACGCGGGTGTTTTCCACTTTGGGCAATCCTAATGTGTTGGCCGCTTTTCTTGTGATGTCGACAGGGCTCTCGCTGGGATGGAGCGCCGATACCGGTCGCCGACACCGCTTGCTGTTGCTGTTTGTCACGGTACTTTCGGTTGTCTGTATTTTGTTGACCTATTCGCGCGGCGCCTGGCTGGCGCTCGGCGTGATGGGCCTGTTTTTGCTGCTTTCAGGGAGGCGTCCCGGCTGGCGCTCAATGCTGATTGCGATAATCGCCTTGTGCGGGCTTGCATTCTTGGTTCAGGATTCATTGTTGCCGCGGCTGCGCTCGATTCTTGGCATGTTCAATCCGGCCGATTCTTCGGTGGCGCTGCGATGGGCGTTATGGGAGAGCACTCGGGCGATGATCGATGAACATCCCTGGTTGGGACTGGGTTGGGGTTCGTATCGCTTTGTCTATCCTGAGTATGATTTTTTTGTTCAGAATCCATCGGTAATTATTTATCACGGTCACAACACTTTGTTGAGTTTTGCCGCTGAAGTGGGATTGCCTGGCGCGAGCCTGTTTGCTGTGGCTTGGTTTTGGGCTGCCTTCAGAGTGCTGCGTTTCGGTTGGCATCATGATGGAACGGGTGAGTCGGTCCTTTGTTTCGGATTGTTTTTGGCGTTGACCGGCATGGCGGCATTCTCGCTGACCGACCATGTTTTGTTCAATATCCAGGTTGCAGCGGTGTTTTGGTCGCTGTTGGCGCTTGCAGGCAATTCAGCGGACGGTGCTCCGGGCGCGGGGGAAAAGTTCTGGATAAAGAAAAAATTTGCCGGATTAGCAGGATTTTTGCAAAAGTCGGCGAAATCAAATTAGCATAGTTCGCAAGATGCCAATGTGTTTGTGAAAAAACATCGTATGATATGATATGTAGACCTCTGGGTAAAGTTGCGGAAACCGTATACAAATAGGGCTGTCAAGCCCCATATTTTTTTGGACGTATGTGAAATAGTACACAAAGTTTACTGGCGAAAACGCGGTAGGAGGATTCAGTTTGAAACTGAGCGAAGTGCAACGGTTGCTTGGTGCGACTCTGATCTGGGGAGAACATTGCCTGGAGCGAGAGGTGGCGACCGCCTGCGGCGCTGACCTGATGAGCGATGTTTTGGCCTTTACCAAGGATGGTGCGCTACTTTTGACCGGGCTGGTCAATCCGCAGGTTGTACGGACCGCCGATGTAGGAGGCTTGTCCGCAATCGTGTTTGTGCGCGGCAAATCACCTTCGGCCGAAGCGACGGCTATGGCCAGCGAACTGGACATTCCCCTGTTTTCCACACCGCACACCTTGTTTCAGGCTTGCGGTATTCTATATGCGCAAGGCATGGCGCCTTGTCCGCCGCTGGCAGGTAAGAGCCTTGAAGAATGAAGCGTCGGGCTTGTTGTTGGAGTTTCCGCTGGAACATTATCGGTTTGAAACGGCAGGCGAAGCTTCCAGCAAAGTGAAACAGGTGGTTCGTCAGCTTGGCGTCGACGCTCAGACGGCTCGGCGAATTTCCGTATGCGCCTACGAGGCGGAACTGAATGCAATTATCCATGCCTTTGGTGGACGGATGCGCGTTCGGGTCTGGCCGGACCGAACGGAATTGGAAGTGACCGATGAAGGGCCGGGAATCCCGGACATCGCGGCAGCAATGCGGGAGGGATTTTCTACGGCGCCGGACAACATTCGTGAACTGGGATTTGGCGCTGGTATGGGTCTGCCCAACATGAAGCGTTCTGCCGATGAGTTTGAAATCAAGTCCTCGCCGGGGCAGGGTACTTGGATTCGTATGCTGGTTCGTTATTGAAAGCAGGTGCTTTGATGGAGAAGTATTACCATTCGGTAAGATTGTGGAATGATCGCTGTATCGGCTGTGTCAGCTGTGCGCGTCATTGCCCGACGGAAGCGATCCGCGTTCGCGGCGGCAAAGCCCGTATTACCGAATCGCGTTGCATCGACTGCGGCGAGTGCATTCGCTACTGTCCCAACCATGCCAAGACAGCGGTGACCGATTCGCTTGACGATTTGTCGAATTTCCGCTATAACGTTGCTTTGGCGGCCCCATCACTCTATGCCCAGTTTGACAAGAATATTCCGGTGGCCAAGATTTTGGCGGGGCTGCGCAGCCTTGGCTTCGACCAGGTGGCGGAAGTAGCCCGCGGCGCTGAAATTGCCACCGCTGCTTTGCGTGAATATCTGAACAAACCGGATATCAAACGCCCGGTGATTTCTTCGGCCTGTCCCGCTTCAGTACGCCTTCTGCTGGTAAAGTATCCCGAGCTGATCGAGTATCTTTCGCCTGTTGATGCGCCGGTGGAAATTGCGGCGCGGATTGCCCGTGAAGAAGCCGAACGATTATCCGGGTTGCCTGCAGAAGATATCGGCGTGTGGTTCATCACTCCCTGTCCGGCCAAGATGACGGCAGTGCTTGAACCGATCGGCGTGACAAAATCGGCGCTGACCGGCACGATTTCAATGATTTCGATCTTTGGTGAATTACTTAAAGCGATTTCAGGACTAGACAGCACGAACGAATCGACGCTTGCTTCCGCTGAAGGCGTCGGTTGGGCGATTGCCGGTGGAGAGGCTGGCGGTCTGGGGGATGCCAAGGTGCTGGTTGCCCATGGCATTCGCAATGTGTCTAATATTATGGAGCAATTGGCGCTTGGCAAGCTGAATGACGTGGATTTTATCGAGTGTCTGTCCTGCGCCGGCGGCTGTATTGGCGGCCCATTGACAGCTGTGAACCGGTTTGTGGCGGAAAATTCTATCAAGCAGCGCCTGAAGCGGATGCGGACTGAAGAAACGTCTGCGTCGCGACAACCTGTCGAAGCGGCGCAAGTCGGCCTGGCGTTGCGTGAGGGCCGTTCGATTGAGCCGCGTCCGGTGTTAAAGCTTGACGATGACATCGTAGTGGCGATGCAAAAAATAGAACTGATTGATGAGACGTTGAAACGCTTGCCCGGATTGGATTGTGGCTCCTGCGGATCGCCGACCTGCCGGGAGATCGGAAGAGCACACGTCTGAACTCCAGTCACCTGAAGCTATC
>CAZOJA010000056.1:0-2748 GCA_964579955.1 uncultured Veillonellaceae bacterium
TGCATCGCGACAAGGACTATGTGGTGAAAGACGGCGAAGTCATCATCGTCGACGAGTTCACCGGCCGGCTGATGTTCGGCCGGCGTTATTCCGACGGCCTGCACCAGGCGATCGAGGCCAAGGAAGGCGTGAAGATCGAACGTGAAAGCCAGACGCTGGCCACGATCACCTTCCAGAATTATTTCCGCATGTACAAGAAGCTGGCCGGCATGACCGGCACCGCCAAGACCGAGGAGCAGGAATTCCGCAAGATCTACGGGCTCGATGTCGTCGTGATTCCGACGCATCGGGCGATGGTGCGGACCGATTTCCCGGATGTCATCTACAAGACCAAACGGGCCAAATATAAGGCGGCAGTGAGCGAAATCGTCGAACTGTACGCCAAGGGCCAGCCGGTGCTGGTGGGAACGACTTCGATCGCCCAGTCGGAAGCGTTGTCCGATATGCTCAAGCGGCAGGGCGTGGTGCATAATGTGCTGAATGCCAAGTTTCACGAGATGGAGGCGCAGATCATCTCGCAGGCCGGACAACGCGGCGCAGTGACGATCGCCACCAACATGGCCGGTCGCGGCACCGACATCGTGCTTGGCGAAGGCGTGCCGGAACTGGGCGGCTTGCACATCATCGGCACCGAGCGGCATGAAAGCCGCCGCATCGACAACCAGCTGCGCGGACGGTCCGGTCGTCAGGGCGATCAGGGTTCTTCCCGCTTCTATCTGTCTCTGGAAGACGACCTGATGCGTCTGTTCGGCGCCGACAATATTTCCTCGCTGATGGACAAGCTGGGTATGGAAGAAGACGAGCCGATCGAGCATGCGCTGATCACTCGGTCGATCGAACAGGCCCAAAAGAAGGTGGAAGCGCACCATTTCAACACCCGTAAACACGTGCTGGAATACGATGATGTGATGAACCAACAGCGGGAAGTCATCTATGGGCAGCGGCGGCAGATTTTGCACGGCGAAAACCTGCGCGAGAACATCTTCTTTATGATCGGCAAGTTGGCCGACCGGGGTCTGCAACTGTTCGCCGATGAAAAGACGCATCCTGAAGATTGGGACCTGGATGCCCTGATCGAATATGCCGAAGACTTGTTTGCGGCGGCAGGCGATCTGAAGAAGGCCGAACTGGAAACGATGAACCGCGAGGAACTGCGCGAAGAACTGATCGATGCCGCCAGCGAGAATTATGACCGGCGTGAACTGCTGTTCGGCGTGGAGAATATGCGCGACCTGGAAAAAGTGGTCATGCTGAAAGTGGTCGACGCCAAATGGATGGAACACCTGGACGCGATGGACATGCTGCGCCAGGGGATCGGATTGCGCGCCTACGGCCAGAAGGATCCGCTGATCGAGTACAAGATCGAAGCATTCGATATGTTCGGCCAGATGATCGAGAACATCCAGGAGGATATCGTTCGTTATATCTATCGGGTGAATATCGTGACCCAGGTCGAAGACCGTCTGGCGCAGGCGACCGCGGTGCACGGCGACGAGGAACTGCCGAAGGAACCGGCCCGCAACAAGGATACGGTCGGCCGCAATGACGCCTGTCCCTGTGGCAGCGGCAAGAAGTATAAGAAGTGCTGCGGCGCGAAATAGAATAATTGGGGACAGTCCCCAATTTTAGGAGTGAAGCATAATTGTTGCTGTCTGAATGGAAAGGCCCGATCGAGCAACTGGGCCAACAGGTGGAAGACCTCCGGAGGTCTCTTTGACGTAGCCGAAAAAGAAATCCAGATCGCCCGCTTGGAGCGGGTGACCGAGTCCCCCGACCTGTGGGAAGACCCTGAGGCGGCGCAAAAAGTGATGCGTGACCTTACGGCGCTGCGGGCTCCGGTCGAACAGTATCGGGAACTGCAGCAGCGTCACGGGGACATCGCGGCGCTGTGGGAGCTGGGGATGGAAGAAAATGACGACAGCGTCCAGCCGGAACTGGAAGCGATGATCAAAGAGCTGGAGCATGACATTGAGCAGCTGCAGCTCTCCTTGATGCTGTCCGGCGAATATGATGCGAACAATGCGATCCTGACCCTGCACGCCGGCGCCGGCGGCACCGAAGCCCAGGACTGGGCCCAGATGTTGCTGCGGATGTACGTGCGATATGCAGAGCGCAACCGATATCGCGTGGAAACGATGGATTTCCAGGATGGCGATGAGGCTGGCGTCAAGAGCGCTACGCTGTTGATTTCCGGTCGCAATGCCTATGGCTATCTTAAAGCGGAAAAAGGCGTGCACCGGTTGGTGCGGATTTCACCGTTCGATTCCAATGCCCGCCGCCATACGTCATTTGCCGCGGTCGACGTGATGCCGGAAATCGATGACAATGTGCAGATCGAGATCCGTCCCGAAGATTTGAAGGTCGACACGTTCCGCGCAGGCGGCGCCGGTGGCCAGCACATCAACAAGACCGACTCGGCGGTGCGGATGACCCACCTGCCGACCGGCGTGATCGTGCAGTGCCAGAGCGAGCGGTCGCAGATTCAGAACCGAGAGCAGTGTATGCGGCTGCTGCGGGCCCGTTTGTTTGAACTGGAACGCGAGCGTCAGGCGGCGGAGAAAGCCGAACTTGCCGGCGATTACCAAAAGATCGAGTGGGGCAGCCAGATCCGTTCCTATGTTTTCCATCCCTACAGCATGGTCAAGGATCATCGTACCAGCCACGAAACAGGCAATGTGCAGGCCGTGATGGACGGCGATCTGGATGGGTTCATCGAAGCCTATCTGAAAAACAAAGCCGGAGTGTAGT
>CAZOJA010000056.1:2848-12207 GCA_964579955.1 uncultured Veillonellaceae bacterium
GTCAAAAATCCCAGCGTGAAAATCCTGAAGGATAAGATTGAAATCCGCGGCGATGTCGATCTGGGCATTTTGAAACTGGCGGTCGGAGTGGATGGCCGGATTGTCGGCGATGCCAGTTCGATCCGTTTTCGCAGCGACCGACTGGAGGTCAAGAATGCCGGCGGGCTGAATTTTGGCGCCCTGTTTGCCGAAATTCCGCTGCTCGATCTGACCAAACTGCCGTTCAAGGTTGCTGTGCGAAAGATCGTCACCGATGCGGGAGTCATCACGGTCTATGCCGACAATCATTGAGAAGTCTGTGCGATAAGGGTGGAATGAAGCTTGCTGGTTTTTCGTTATAACCGGATACTGATCGCTTTGATCATCATTGGCCTGGTTGCGGCTTCGTTCGTGGCCTGGCAGCGTCATGTCATCGAACGGGCCAACGTTCAGGTCGAGTTGGTGTCGGATTATGACGAGATTGTCGAGATGGCCCGGATTGACGGGATTCCGCTGCAAGCGGCCTTTCGCCAGCTGAAGAATGCCGGTTTGACTTCTTTGGCCGTTTATGAGACAACCCTGGAGAAACTGGCTGCCAGCGGCGTGGTAACAGCCGTTTCCACGACGCAGATTTTGCACAGCTATCATGCCGGGACGCTGACCAACTGGTGGTGGCGCAACGAGGTGGAATCGGGTCGTCTGGCTGCCGGGCAGGTTTATGTCCTGGACCGCGAGACAGACCGCTTCGCCGAGGTGCATAGCGATCTGGAGCGCCGCGTCGGCAAACACCGGATCCGCTATTTCAATGAAAGCGGCCGCCGGTTCCTGATCGTGGACGCGCCGTTTGAATCGCTGCTGTATTGGAACCTGGGCTTGCCGACCTATGAGATGCAGTCCGCGGCGTCCAACGGCTTCCTCATTCTGGCGAGGCCGACCAATTATGCCAAAGTCAAGCCGGACGACGTGAAGGCCGTGTTTGAACGGATCGATTCGGTGGGCGCAGCCGTATCCGGCTTCTATTTTGTCGGCGAGGAAGTGCTGGGTTTTCCCGACCAGTTGCCGCTGGTGGCGGCGGAGATGAAGAAACGCGGCATGTCGCTGGCGATGCTGGAGCATTACACACAGCTGCAGTTCAAGAACCAGGACGGCATGTTTGCGTTGGGCGAATTGACCGACTACGCCGTGGTGCGCCTGCATCAGCTGTTGAAGGTCGAGCAGCCGAAACTGTCGGTGGCGGAGGCGATTCACCGTCAGGTGCTCGGCAGTCGCGAACGCAATATCCGGATTCAATACCTGAAGATGTACCAGCGGCCATTGCCTGGCAAAGGCCTGATTGAAACGCACGCGGCCTATGTCGGCGGAGTCAAGGCCGGACTCGATTCCTATGGCGTGCCGACCGGACCGGCCACGACATTTCCTCCCTATATGCCCAACCGTTATTTGCTGATTCTGATGACGGTCGGTACAGTGGCGGCCGGCGTGCTGCTGCTGAGCGTGATGGTCCCGGTGCCGCGACGGCTGCAGTATATGTTGGTGGCGTTGCTGTCGGCCGGACTGGGTTTGCCGCTTTTGTTCGGCTCAGCCACTTTGCCCAGACAAATCACGGCTTTCGGCAGCGCCGTCCTGTTCCCGGTGCTGGCGATGACCTGGCAGATGGACCGCTGGCGGGCGACCGCGCCGCGTGGCGGCGCCAGCCTGGGCCGGATCATGCTGGACGGGATCACCGGGGTGTCGCGGACCTTCCTGATGGCGATGGTGGGCGGCGTCTACCTGGCGGCTTTGTTGGCCGATACGCGGTTTTTGCTGGAGATGGAGATTTTTCGCGGCGTCAAGCTGACGTTTGTCTTGCCGCTCCTGCTGATCAGCATCGTGTACCTGACCCGGTTCAACCTGTTCCCCGGCGTGGATGCGGACGATTCGCGGCATTTGTGGCAACGGCTGTTGCATGTGCTCGATTATCCGGCCTATATCAAGACCCTGCTGGGTTTTGGCGTGGCGGCGGCGATCATCTACGTATTTGTCGGTCGCTCCGGTCATTCGGCCGGCGTGCCGGTGCCGGAGATCGAAATCAAGCTGCGGCGGTTCCTGGAGGTCACGTTATATGCCCGACCGCGTGAAAAGGAGTTTCTCATCGGCCATCCGTCGTTCTTCATCGCCGTGATGGCCTTGTACCAAAACTGGCCGCGGTTGTTCCATTTCTGCTTTGTCGTGGCGGCAACCATCGCCCAGGGTTCGCTCGTGGAAACCTTCGCCCACATGCGGACACCGGTCTATATGTCGCTGGCTCGCGGCGTGGACGGCCTGTTCCTCGGCATTGGCCTCGGCTTATTGGCGATCGTCGGTTTTCACTGGCTGCAGACGCTGACCTACCTGCTCCGAAGGAGATTTCCGGCGGATGAGTAGATTGGTGATCTCTGGTTATTACGGCTTCGGCAATGCCGGCGACGAAGCGATGCTGTCGGCGATGGTCGGGGCGCTGCGCGCGCTGGACCCGTCGCTGGCCATCACGGTGATTTCCGGCAACCCGTCCGATACCTGCCGTCGCTACCCGGTGGCTTCGGTGCATCGGCTGAATGTATGGGGCATTGCCAAGGCGCTGCGGCAAGCCGACCTGCTGGTCAGCGGCGGCGGCAGCCTGTTGCAGGATGTCACCAGTGGCCGCAGTATCTTTTACTATCTGGGTATCATGCAAATGGCCTGTCTGCTGGGCTGCCCGATCATGTTGTACGCGCAGGGGATCGGACCGATCCGCAGCGGCATAGCCCGCGCGTTTATGCGCCATATCGGCAACCGGATCGTTGCCGGCACGGTGCGTGACGCCGGCTCGTTGGCTGAACTGGCGGGGCTGGGTATTGCCACCGAAAAAGTGTCCGTGACGGCGGACCCGGTGTTGGCGCTGCCGGCTGCTGAACTGGCGACGGGACGCGACATTCTGGAAAACCTGGCGATGCAGGGCGCCGGACCGCTGGTCGGTTTTGCGGTACGCGAGTGGCAGGGGCGTGAGCATTTTAAAAATGTGTTCGCTGCGGTCGCCGACCGGTTGGTGCTGGAGCGGGGAGCGCGCATCGTGTTTTTGCCGATGCAGTGTCCGGATGATCTGCAGGCATCGCGTCTGGTGGCAACGCGGATGAAACAGCCGCACGCATTGTTGGAATGCAAGGCGGATACCGCGGAGCTGCTGTCGATCGTCGGCAATCTTGACCTATTGGTCGGAGTCAGGCTGCATGCGCTTATCTTTGCGGCGGTGATGAATGTGCCGTTTCTCGGCGTGTCCTACGATCCGAAAATCGACCGGTTTTTGGCAACCCTGGCCGAAGCGCCGGTAGGCAATCTGGAATCCCTGACTGCGGAAAGCCTGTATGACCGGGTCGAACAGAGCCTGTCCGATTCGGCCGCAGCCGGCAGACGTCGGCAGCGGGTCGAGGAGTTGCGGCGTCAGGCCCTGTATAATGCCGAACAGGCGATCGGTCTGCTCGGAAAAAAGGGATAATGGTTCTTCTGGCGAAATAAATTACAGTTAGGCAAAGAACTAGCGGGAGTGATCCGATACTTTGATCCAGTTGAATGAAGTTACCAAAGTCTTTGATGATGGATTTGTCGCCTTGTCCAATGTCAGCCTGAAAATAGGCAAGGGCGAATTCGCGTTTGTGGTCGGCCCCAGCGGTGCTGGCAAATCGACGTTGATCAAATTGTTGTTTCGTGAACAACTGGTTTCCGCCGGCGAGATTATTGTCAACGGCCGAAACCTAAGTGAGCTGCAACCGCAGGAAATTCCTTATTTTCGGCGTTCGCTCGGCATCGTGTTCCAGGATTTCCGGCTGTTGCCGGAAAAGAACTGCTACGAAAACGTGGCGTTCGCGATGCGGGTGATCGAGGCATCGCGGCGCGATATCCAGCGCCGGGTCAAACATGTGCTGGATCTGGTCGGACTGTTGCCGAAGGCGAAGATTTATCCGGCGCAGCTTTCTGGCGGCGAACAGCAGCGGGTGGCCATCGCCCGCGCCATTGTCAACAATCCGGCCGTGCTGATCGCCGACGAACCGACCGGCAATCTTGATCCGGAGACTACCTGGGAAACCATGAAGATCTTTGACCGGATCAATCAGGGCGGCACCACCATCCTGATGGTCACGCATGACAAACCGATCGTCGATCAGATGATGAAACGGGTCATCGCGCTGGAGAACGGCCGGATCATCCGGGACGAATCCAAGGGAGTCTACGGCTATGAAGATTAGCACCGCCGAATATTTTGTCACCGAGTCGCTGAACTCGATCCGCCGCAACGGATTGATGAGCCTGGCGTCGTTGATGACGGTCGCCTTGTCGCTTTTGATTCTTGGCGTGTTTATCATTTTGGTGATGAACCTGAACCACATGGCTTCCGTGCTGGAATCCCAGGTCCAGGTCACGGTATATCTGCAGGATACGCTCAAGGAACCCGAGGTGCGCGAGATCGGCACCAGGATTACCAAGCTGCCTGGGGTCACCCGGGTGAATTTCGTCGCCAAGGAAGAGGCGATGAACCGGTTCAAGCAACGCCTGGGGGAACAGCAAGGTCTGCTGGCCGAACTGGGTGAAGCCAATCCATTGCCGAATTCGTTCGAAGTGAAGCTGGACCGGCCGGAACGCGTCAAGCCGGTGGCTTTGGCGATCGCCCAGCTCAAAGGGGTTGAAGCGGCCCGCTACGGTCAGGAAGTCGTGGAGCAACTGTTCAGCCTCACCCGGATGGTGAGGATTTTTGGCGTGGTGTTGATTTTGTTTCTGGGCCTGGCGGCGTTGTTCATCATCGTGAATACGATCCGTCTGACGGTTTTTGCCCGTCGCCGGGAAATCGGCATCATGAAATACGTCGGCGCAACCGACTGGTTTATCCGTTGGCCGTTCATCATCGAAGGCGTGTTGCTGGGTTTTTTGGGAGCCTGCATCGCCGTATTGCCGCTAACCCAGTTTTATAGCATTTTGACCGGGCAGATCTACGAATCGCTGGCGTTCTTGCCGTTATTGCCCAAGTATCCGTTCATGGGTTATGTGAATGTGTTCCTGCTTTTCGCCGGCGTGGCGATCGGCGCGTTGGGCAGCATGATCTCCGTGAAGAAGTTCCTCAAAGTATGACGACGGGGGTGCGGAATGCAGGAAAACCGTAACCGATATCGACTTCTGTCCGCCCTGCTGGTGGTGCTGCTCTTCGTGTTGGCGGCGGCGCCGGCGCTGGCGGATGAACTGGAAGAAAAACAGCAGCAGCTGACCAATGTGCAACAGCAGATCGAAGCCCAGCAGCGCAAGGCCGAACTGGCCCGACGCAAGGAACAGACGATCGCCGAGCAGCTGCGGGCGATCCAGCAGGAGCTGGATGTTGCCGAGGAAGAATTCGAAGCGATCAATGATCAGCTGGAGAATACCGAACAGCATATCAAGTCCAACATCGAACTATCCAACCGATTGACCAAAAAGCTGGAGGCGCAGACCAAGACTTTGCACCGCCGGATCCGCGACATCTATAAGAATGGTCAGGTCAACTATCTCGACGTGTTGCTCGGCGCCAAAGACTTCAACGACTTTGTCAGCCGGATGGATATCCTGAAAAAAATTCTCGCCTATGACAACGCGCTGATCCAAGGGACCAAAACCGACCGCGAGGCGTTGCGAAAAGCCAAGGAACAGCTGGAGACGGACCGGGCGAAAATCGTCGAACTGCGCAAGCTGGCTGCAGCCAAAAGAGAGCAGGTGGCCAGTCGTCGTCAGGAGCGCAGAGGCGTGCTCAATGCCGCGACCTATGAGCGGGAGACGGCGGAGCGGGCTTACCGCGAGCTGATCGAAACCTCGCGTCAGATCGAGCAGCTGATCAAGCGGATTCAGTCCGGGGATAAGAATATCGGCGGCAGTACCGGCACGATGACCTGGCCGGCGGAAGGCGAAGTCACTTCACCGTTCGGTTGGCGGGTGCATCCGATTTTTGGCACACAACGGCTGCATACAGGCATAGACATCGGCGCCGATTATGGCGATGCGATCCGGGCCGCAGACGGCGGCGTGGTGATTCATGCCGACTGGATGGGCGGTTATGGCAACGCGGTGATCATCGATCACGGCAACGGCATTTCCACTTTGTATGCGCACAATTCCCAGCTGCTGGTCAGTGAAGGGCAAACGGTATCGAAGGGACAGACGGTGGCGCGGTGCGGCTCGACCGGCTACTCGACCGGGCCTCATCTGCATTTTGAAGTGCGGCACAATGGATCGCCGGTCAATCCTCTGAATTATTTGCCCTGATATAAATGAGGTGTGAAGTTTGAATAGTCGACGCAATCTGATTCTCGGCGCCGTGGCGCTGGTGGTTCTGACCTTTCTGATTACCGCCGGCGGCGCACTCTATGTGTTCAGCCAGGTGGTGCCCGATACGGGCGGCGCTGTGAAACTGATGCGGGCGGTCGATGTGGTACGCTCGCGCTATATCGAACCGGTGCCGCTGGATACGCTGATGAACGGGGCGATCCAGGGCATGGTGAAATCACTGAACGACCCCTACTCGATCTATATGGATGCCAAGATGTACCGTGAATTCCGCATGGAAACCGAAGGGTCGTTCAGCGGCGTCGGTATCGTGATCAGTGTCAAGGACAAGCAACTGACCGTGGTTTCGCCGATCGAGGGCACGCCGGGCGACAAGGCCGGCATTCGCAGCGGCGACCAGATCGTGAAGATCGACGGCAAGGATACCAAGGATATGGCTCTGGATGAAGCGGTGAGCAAGATCCGCGGCAAGGAAGGCACCGAGGTGACGCTGACGCTCAAGCGGGCCGAGACGGTGAAGGATTATAAGCTGACCCGGGCCAATATCGAGATCAAGACGGTGTCCAGCAAAATGTTGCCGGACAAGATCGGCCTGATCCGGTTATCGATGTTCAATGAAAAGACCGCCGCCGAGTTCTACAAGCAATATGAGGCGCTGGAAGCGCAGGGGATGAAGGCGACGATTCTGGATTTGCGCGATAATCCCGGCGGATTGCTGGATTCGAGCGTCAAGGTTTCCAACAAGCTGGTGCCGCGGGGGACGGTGGTTTCGGTGGTCACGCGCGACGGACAGACCGAGGTGCATCGTTCCAATCTGGAAAAAGTGAAATATCCGCTGGCCGTATTGATCAACGGCGGCAGCGCCAGCGCGTCGGAAATCGTGGCCGGGGCGGTGCAGGACACGGGCGCCGGGACGCTGATCGGCGTGAAGACGTTTGGCAAAGGCTCTGTACAGTCGATCGTAAAACTGAGCAACGATACCGCAATCAAACTGACGATCGCCAAATACGCGACGCCGAACAACCGGTTCATCAACGGCGTCGGTATCGAGCCGGACATGAAGGTCGAAAACCCCGAACCGAAACCGGATGCGGCGGCCCGACCCGGTCGTTTGCCGATCAACAGCGTCAATGGACAGCCTGCCGGGCCGGACCAACCGGCCGACCTGCAAATGGAGGCGGCGATCCAGCTGCTTAAGGGAAAGCTGTAATGACGACAGCCTGGTTTGAACTTTTTCAGTTATTGGTGCTGACGATGCTGACGGTGCTGGTGGAGCCGCTGTTTTGGATTGTGATGACCATCGTGGCGTTTCAGTACCGGCAGATGCAACGCAGTCAACTGGCGATGTTCGGCGTGGCGGGACCGCCGCTGGGACGGCAGATTTCCTGGGCGTTCTTTTACGGAACACTCGGCGGGGTAATGGGGAGTATCGTCCTGACACTGGTTGGCGTCAACATCGAACGGATGGGGTTCCAGTACATCTGGCCGTTGGCGATTTTTCTGGCGCTGATCAATATGCGGTTCCTCTGTTTTGCCTATGCCGGCGGCATCGTGGCGATCAGCAACGCCCTGTTCGGCTGGCCTAACGTCGATGTGCCGCAGGTGCTGGCGTTGGTGGCGGCGCTGCATGTGACGGAAAGCGTGCTCATTGCGATCAGCCGGCGCTACGGAGCGACACCGGTGATTATCAAACATGGGGAACGGCTGGTCGGCGGATTCAATCTGCAGAACTTCTGGCCGCTCCCCCTTGTTGTTTTGGCCACCGTGGCCATGCAAAGCAACGCCCTGCCGGAAGGGGTCTTTCACACACCGCACTGGTGGCCGCTGTTGCCGCTGGGCATCGATCCGCCGGCCGGTTCGGAGTGGGTCTATGTGATGATGCCGGTGGTGGCGGCGCTTGGCTATGCGGATGTGGCGATTTCCAGCACGCCGGAGCAACGGCGTCGCCAGTCGGCACTGTCCCTGGCGCTATATAGCATCAGCCTGCTGGCCATGGCGCTGCTGGCTGCGAAATTTTCCTGGCTCACGTTGCCGGCAGCCTTGTTGTCGCCGCTGGGGCATGAGTATCTGGTGCGGCGGGACGGCCGGAGCGAGTTGTCCGGTACGCCGCGTTACGTGCCGCCCCCGCGGGGCGTGATGGTACTGGATGCGATTGATGGCGGGATCGCTAGGGCGATGGGATTGCGTTCCGGCGACATCCTGCTCGAACTGGCCGGCATGCCGACGAACCGGGGTGGGGCATTGGCCTATGCCATCGATTGGTCGCCGCCGTTGTTTGATGTTTTGGTGTTGCGGGACGGCGCCGAAATCCGTCTACCGGGCCGTTTTCCGCCCGGACCGCGGTTGCTCGGACTGATTCTGGTGCCGGAAGGCCACGAAACTTACTACGTAACTATGCAGACCGGATCGGAGGGGCCGCTGGCCCGTCTGTTCCAAAAATTCCTGCGCTATGTGAGGAGAGAACGCTGATGCCGCAGTTCAAGGTGGAAGCACCGTTTGAACCTTTGGGCGACCAACCGGAGGCGATTGCCAAACTGACGGAAGGGATCCGGCGGGGCGACAGGGCTCAGGTGCTGCTCGGCGCGACCGGGACCGGCAAGACGTTTACGATGGCCAAAGTGATCGAGGCAGTGCAAAAACCGACCTTGGTGATTGCCCACAACAAAACGCTGGCGGCGCAACTGGCCAGTGAGTTCAAGGAGTTTTTCCCGCAGAATGCGGTGGAGTATTTCGTCAGCTACTACGATTATTATCAACCGGAAGCCTATGTAGCGGCTTCGGACACTTATATCGAAAAGGATTCGTCGATCAACGACGAGATCGACAAACTGCGCCACTCGGCAACCAGTTCGCTGTTTGAACGGCGCGACGTGATCATCGTGGCCAGTGTCTCCTGCATTTATGGTCTCGGCTCGCCGGAAGAATACCGTGGTCTGGTGCTGTCGCTGCGGCAGGGACAGCAACGGGAACGGGACGATATCCTGCGCAAACTGGTCGAGATTCAGTATGATCGCAACGATGTGGCGTTTAGCCGCGGCAAGTTCCGGGTGCGCGGCGACGTGATCGAAGTGTATCCGGCCGGCGCC
>CAZOJA010000057.1:0-6434 GCA_964579955.1 uncultured Veillonellaceae bacterium
GCGCCGGCGGACCATATCGCCTGTACCCCACGATTCCGGCCGGAGCGGAGCGTGCCAGCTGCTCGGCAACCTTTACCTGGTAACAGACTGGATTTTTGGGTTGTGGTTTCCACAGCCCTTTTTTTCGCTCTTGATAAGTGAAGGTCGGTGTTGGAGTGTCAACTTATCGTCGCTGACTTTGCCGACATACTGAATCGGCAACTAATACGTTCGGAAGGGGTCAAGATCCTCTGGATCTGTTTACAGCATCAGTTCCTTGATCAACAGAGGCAAGCGAAAGTCCACCGAACCATCCTTCAGACTGTATACCCCGCCGACGATTCTGATTTTGCCGGTCTGAACGGCATGCGCCAAGATTGGTTGCGATGTTTGCAGCCGTTTCACCACCATGTCTACATTTTGAGCGATTGCATTGTTTAAAAGGTCTCCAGGTTTCGATTTTGCAATGGCTACAGCCGGTTTTATTGCATTTACTATCGTATCGATGTGACCTTCGGTCTTGACACCGGCTACAGTGGCTTTTACCGCGCCACAGTCATCATGTCCCAGCACCAGTACCAATCGGACGCCAAGGTGTTCCACTGCGTATTCCACGCTGCCAATGGCAATGTTATCCACGATGTTGCCGGCAGTCCGAATGACAAATAAATCTCCCAGTCCCTGGTCAAATATGAATTCCGGCACTACACGCGAATCGGAACAATCCACAATGATCGCAAAAGGATGTTGTCCTTTGCTGATATCGGCCCTTCTGTTCAGGCCGATATCGCCGCGATCGTAGTTTTCTGAGAGAAAACGCCTATTCCCTGCCATCAACTTTTTCAGGGCTTTATCCGCGTCCATTCCTGCAGCGCCGCTAGCCATAACAGTTGACGTGAACACGAGAAATAGAGCGAGTGCAATCAATCGCTGAACTGCCTTTTTCATCTAAAACGCACCTCCCGCAAATGATCAGGCATTCATTTATATCTGTGGCTGATTTATAACCCGTTCGCAGATTCTTGCGACGGGTCGGACACATTGCGTACATAGACCGCCATTCCGTTGTCTGTAAGTGGGTGGATATTAAGTTCGATCCATATATTTGCAAACGGAATATAGGCGGTCCGGCGTTCTGATTTCTTGGTGTTTTTGACGTTCAGGAAACTTTCATGAAATTCTTTGACGCGGGGAAAATCTTCAATAATATTTTTGCCGACGAAATCAGCTGCTAAAGGATTGGATAGCAGGGCCCGGTTGGCAAAAGTGATTACCCAGTTGTCATCCAGAATGAAAAAACCGTCGCTGATAGAGGACATGATGGCATCAAACTTCTGTTCCGCCAGCAGAGCTCTGTTTTGGCTAAAAACACTGATTTTTTCCAACAAGCCTGGTTCTGTGATCTCATGCATCAGGCATAATACAAAACCTGCTTGTCCGACTGGATCGCAAACCTGCAAATTGATGTCGACGGGATAAATCTTGTTGTTGATCAATAGTTTGCAGCAGGCATTGGATTTTTTCTGTTTCATTAGCAGTTGTAAATAATCGGAAAAAGATAAGCTTTCCGGGCAAACAGAAATTGCTGATCCTATTGTGGAAAAGTTATCGGCATTGACCTGACACAAGCTGAAAGCCGCAGGATTAGCAGATAAAATGGCTCCATCCGATGGCGAAACAAAAAGAATAGCGTCATTGCTGTTTTTAAATAGAAGAGAGAGAAGTAGTTCGCTTTGACGGGCTTTTGCTTCGGCAGCTTTCAAGGCGTTCCGGGGGTCCAAAGAAAAAATCTGGCTGTCTTTCAGCAACTGTTTCTCGTGACTAGCCAAATTTAGATATTCGCAGATGCGGTCATGGTAGTCAGAACGAAGCGAAGGTACCCTTGAACCGGCAAGCCATTTGCGCACCAGAGAGGCGTCGGTGTGTATCGATTTCGCAAGATCGGCAGGAGTGACTTTTCGCTGATGAAGCAATGAATGAAGCATACTGCCAAACCCTGGTGAACTGAACATGGAATTCCTCCCGCTGTATCGCATTTTGAAGTGAAGTTGCAAGCAAAAAAAGTTTACCACAAGTATTCAATTTCGCATAGTATCGGTAATCAGGACGTGTTGGGACAAAAATGTCCCACGCACGCATGCCCACTGAAAAAAGACATTTTCTGATATATGTCGAACTTAATACAAATGCTTGTGACTGCTAAAGGCGAAATTCAGGGTATAAATGCGTAGGCGCTTCATCATGGGGGGCTGAAAAAGCGATGGAAATGGATAAACGTGGCGACAGAATGCTTTTTGCGAGCAATGCTGAGGATCTTTCGCTGCTTTTTCGACAGTTGTTCGAGAGTATGCAGGAAGGTTTTGCCATTCACGAGATTATCTGCGATGAAGCGGGAAATTCTGTCGACTACCGATTTATCGATGTCAATCCGGCGTTTGAAGAATTAACCGGAATCAAACGGGAATTGATAGTGGGCAAGACCGTCAAAGCAGTCATGCCTACGACGGAAGCCTACTGGATTCAGCGCTATGGAAAAGTTGCCCTTACCGGAGTTCCTGCACGCTTTGAAGCTTTTGCAGAGGCAATAGGTCGCCACTATAGTGTCTATACTTATAGTCCCGGTCCTAAACTGTTTGCCACCCTGTTTGCCGACGTAACAGACCGGGTCCGGGCGGTAGAATCGTTGCGCATAGCAAATGAAAGTCTGGAAGAGAAAGTCAGAATGCGCACGGTGCAACTGGACGCGGCCAATCAGGAACTGACGGCGCATAACGAAGAAGTGCGGGCCGTCAACGAAGAGCTGACTGCCCAGAACGAAGAAATCAATGCGCTGAACGAAGAAATCGCTTCGATCAATGCCGTGCTTGCCGCAATGAATGAAGAGCTTGAACAGAGAGTTGATGAAAGGACTCAGGAACTGAAAAGAACTTTAGAGGTCCAGCATGTGCTGCGAGGAATCGCCGAAGCGGCGCTGTTGTCGGCGACGATGCAGGAACTCTACGAACAGGTGCACCGGCTCTTAGACCGTGTACTGCCAAACAAGCTGTTTCACATCAATTTATTGGATGAGTCAACGCAAGAGATTATCGTTCCCTATAAAGCGGAAGAGGTCAACTTTTTATCAAGCCGTAGACCGTTGGGCAAAGGCATTACCGAATATATCATGGGACTGGGTAGAACCACGTATTTAAAACCGGACGAGCTGGATCAACTGTTTGAAAGCGGTAAATGTACTCTTCAAAAACTGCATAATGTGCCGATCCGACACTATCTCGGAGCGCCGTTGCATGATTCAAAGGGAAATGCGATGGGGACCCTGGGCTTGATTTTAATGGGGAATGATCAAGCGTTTTTGGAAGAGGACAGCGATTTTCTTACCATCATCGCGGCACAAATCGCGATGGCCATGGAACGTAAACGCGCTGAAAGAACGCTAATTGATCAGGAAACCAGCCGGGCGCGGGAAATCGAGAAAGATGCGCAGACGGCAACTCGGGTGCAGAAGGCATTGCTACCAGAGATTGCCCCGTCAAACTTTTTACAGGTGGCCGCTGTTTTTCAACATGTAGGATATGTCGGCGGTGATTTGTTTTTTATGGACTGGCGTTATGAGGGCAGTTTGCTGCGAGGTTTTTTGATTGATGCAGCAGGCGACGGACTTGGCACGGCGCTACACACGGCAGCCCTGCACGTGTTGCTGCGCGAGGTCAACGAACTGGACCTACCACTGCCAGATGCGATGCGATGGCTGAACCGACGGGCATTTGAATACTTTGGTGAAGAGGAGATCGACGGGGCCTTTGCGTTCGAGCTGGATTTGCACGTCCGGCAGTTAAGGTGGGTGTGCGGGGGGAATCCGCTGCTTTGGATAGCAACTCCTTCGTTTTCCGGTCGTGTCCCCTGCCCGGACCTGTGTCTGGGAATGACAGCCGACGCTACGTTCGAACTGCACACGATACCGATCGGAATCGGAGACTCTTTCGTTTTCATGACAGACGGACTGGACAGGCTGTTCAAAGAAAGCGCCGAAGAGTTGCATGGGGGACACGCGCAACGGATTCGCTATATCAGAAAGCTTGTTTTAGCGGAGGAACTTCAGGATGACGCGACAGCAATTTGCCTTGAAGTTACTGCATTTCCACAATCGGCTGGATCGACAGACGGATGGCCAAGAATCTTCCGTTTAAACGGGTATGGCGATTATCAAAGGTTAAAGGGTGAACTGGCCAAGGTTTTGGCCGAAGTAACAGGTAAGCCACATTCCATGCAGGAAGTAGCGGTCAACGAAGCGATTGCCAACGCCTTGGAATGCCGGGATGGCAAGGCACGCCAACAACAAGCGTTTGTGAAGGTCAACCGCTTTGGCAACTGTCTTGTGGTGAGGGTAAAAACCTCGCGGATTGGGTTTGCCGGCAATGCTATGTTGCGTCGTTTTCGAGCGAACTCGGATGAGTTGTTTTCATTTGGTGAGGATGCGTCGATGGGGCGCGGAATTCCCATGATGCTCTCCATAGCAGATAAAATGACCTATAACAGCGAAGGGACCGAAGTTTTACTCTCCTGGAAACTTTCAGGAGGTCGAGGATGCGATTGACTGTATTTCATAGAGTGCGGAAAATGAACCGCATCAATGCCCTGGTCATACTGTTCGGTGTCAGCTTCATCTGTTTCATTTGGACGGGGCTGTATTTTATCGTTCAGGGTGAACGCCAACGGGAACTCGACAATGCCTTCAAGGAAGCCGGCAATTATGCTCGTATGTTTGAAGAACACACGGTGAGGACAATCAATGGATTGGATCAAGTTGCCCTGTTCTTGAAATACCAGGTTGAAAAAGAGGGAGTACACATCGACTTGCGACGATTTATAAATGAAGAGAGATTTTCAGGGCAACCTTTTGTGGCCTTGGCAGTGCTTGATAAAAACGGTGAATTGGTCGCCAGCAGTCAAGAAATTGTCACACGAGTAAATAATAGCGATCTTGAGTTTTTCCAGGTACATAAAATAATTGATAGTGAAAAATTGTTTATCGGCAAGCCGCTTTTGGGGAGGGCGACCGGGAAATGGCTCATTCAAATGAGCCGGCGGATCAACATGCCTGACGGAACCTTTGCCGGGGTAGTCGTTGTTGGCGTTGATCCTTACTATTTTGCTCAGTTCTACAAGCAGGTAGACTTGGGTGAAAACTCGGTGGTTACAATCGTCGGGCGTGACGGAATCGTCAGAGTTCGGCAATCCGGAAATGAAGTCGGAATTGGACTGGACTTTAGCCAGCGCGTGAAAAACGGATATTATCACGGCGACGCAGGAAAATACACGGAGAAAAGCATAACTGACGGGATACGACGGTTGTTCAGTTATCGCAATTTGGCGGATTTTCCGCTGACAGTGGTAGTGGGAGCGTCAGAAGATCAAATTTTCAAAGATCTGGACAGCCGAGTGGACGCCTATTACCAAGCAGGCGTGGCTATAAGCGGATTGATCGTGCTGTTTGCCTTGTTGTTGTTAAGATCTATTCATCGAAGGGAACAGGTTGAACAAACCCTGCGTGAACGGGAAGCCAACTTTTTTGGCTTTTTCAATACAATTGAGGATTTTCTGTTTGTGCTTGATGCACAGGGATGCATTCGCCACGTCAATCAGACGGTATTGAACCGGCTCGAATATTCAGTGGAAGAACTGACCGGTCAGTCTGTGCTGATAGTACATCCTGAGCATCAGCGCTCCGAAGCTGGGAAGATTGTTGAAAAAATGCTGGCAGGAACGAATGACTCCTGTCCTGTTCCCCTGATTAGCAAAAGCGGGAAATTGATTCCGGTCGAGACCCGGGTAGTCGCTGGTGTCTGGAATGGTAAACCGGCTTTGTTTGGGGTGTCCAAAGATCTGTCAGCACTAAAAATGTCAGAAGAAAAACTATCCAAGGTATTTGAGGCCACTCCCTCCTTGATGGCTGTCTCGACCTTGGAGGAAGGAATCTTGCTGGACGTCAATCCGGCATATTTATCCACACTTGGTTTTGATCTTTTGGAAGTGGTCGGCAAACGTTCAGTCGAATTACACATTTTTGAACATCCTGAAGTGCGAGATAATTTAGCTAGAATGACACAACGGGAAGGCTCGATACATAATCAAGAAGTGCAATTGCGGACGAAAGATGGCAGGCTGCTGTTCGGGCTGTTTTCTGCAGCGATCGTGGAGGTGGCAGCGCAGCGACTGTTGATTACGACGGTGAACGATGTAACGCAGTTGAAACTAGCAGAGCAAAAATTGCAGGAACGGGAAACCCAGCTGCTCGAATCGGAACAGAAACTGAAACAGATCATAGAAGGCACAAAGATGGGCACCTGGGAATGGAATATCCAGACAGGGGAGACGGTGTTCAATGAACGCTGGGCCAAGATCATCGGCTATACACTGGCCGAATTGAAACCGACAAGTATAGAGACCTGGCAGAG
>CAZOJA010000057.1:6534-12077 GCA_964579955.1 uncultured Veillonellaceae bacterium
TGCGGGCCAGCGAAGAACGTTACCGGGCTGTGATGCAGCAATCCCATGATGCAGTATTGCTATTTGATCTGGAGACGTTGGAAATCGTTGAAGCAAATGCTGCTTTCGAAATAATGACCGGATATTGCTTCCCGTTTGAGAAGCCGTTGCACATATTTGATCTGGTCGTAGATGAACCGGTCAACATTATGCGTTATTTGGACGAAATGCATACTAACGGAGTCTTGCCTCCGACCTTGCGGAAAATCCGCACCAGCATGAATGGAATCCGTGAGGTGGAAAGGACAGGTACCCGAATCCATATCGGTGACAGACAATTCCAATTTACCGTGTTCCGAGATGTTACGCTGGAAATGAGGCGTCAGCAAGCGATGCATGCGGACCTCGTCCTCGCCGCACAAGTTCAGAGGACTTTGCTGCCTGCGATTCCGCGATCCGGCCGTTTCAAAATCTCGACGCTATTCAAACCACAAGGCTTCGTCAGCGGTGATGTATATTTTTTGGAGTGGCTGGAAAAGGAGCAGGTCCTGCGGGGATTCTTGGTCGACATCACCGGTCACGGATTGGCAACTGCTCTGCAGACGGCAGCGGTCAACGTACTGTTGCATCAGTTGGCTGATTTGCCGCAGTATGTCTCCTTGTCGGAACGGCTGTCCTGGATGAACCGTAGGATTCCCCAGTATATCGATGAAAGTTGTTTTGCGGCAGCAATCTGTTTTGAACTGGACTTTGAATTGTCGCAGCTTCGTTATGCTTCAGCCGGAATAAACTATTTCCTGCATAACAGAGAGAGGGTTGTAGTTGCCGGAATGTATCTGGGAATCCGTGACGATGAGTCGTATGAGTTGCATAGCCGGTCCATAAGGCAGGGCGATACGGTTTGTTTTATGACGGACGGGATCAGCGATATTTTCGACCGGGATAATAATTGGGGAATAGTCGGGGCGGAACGAGTCTGTCAGTTGTTTGTTGAACAGGAGTGGGCAGAAAAGGCGAAGGACGATGCTACAGCGGTATGCATCGAAGTGACGTAATGGTATAATTTTGCCGTAACCATCTGGATTCATCTTGAGGGGAGAATGGCGGTTAAGCATGGGAAAACAGATTTCATTCAGCGAACTGGATTTGATTTTTTTTGAAGAAGCTGTCGACATGCTGGAAAATGCTTCGAACTTGCTGGTCGAAGCAGAAAAGTCTGACGATGTCATGTCGGTTATCCCGGAAGTGTTTCGCACATTTCATACCATAAAGGGCGGATCCCAGCTTGTCGGATGCGACATGTTGGCTGTATTCGCCCATCAAATGGAAGATTTGCTCGATGATGTCCGTATGGGGCGGCGTAGTGCTGATGCAGGTATCGTTGACTTGATCCTTGATGCGATGCTACTGATGGAAGAAGAAATCGCCGTCTACCGTAGCGGTGAGACTCCTGACGAACTGGAAGATCGGCAATCGATGCTGTTGGAAAAGGCCGAATCTCTTGCGGCGACCATTGCGATGCCTGAACCGGCTATTGGGTTTACGCTTGTTGCAACCCCGTCACCAGCGGTTTTCGAAGAAGCTCCGCTGGGCAGAAGAATCATTTTTGCGTTGTTTCTTTTCGATTCGGCGGCGCCGATGCCGGAAATCACGGAATTCATGGTTCGGCAGCGGCTGGCAGAGATCGGCACGATTCTTCATGCCGCAGCACCGGACAATGGTTCCCTAGGGCTGGAGGCGATTGTGCGGACCAACTTGAGTGATGTCGAACTGCGCAGGCATTGCAATGCGGCGGATATAAACGAAATCTATCTCCAGGAACTTTCAACCAACCTGTTTTATCTGGGCATTTTGCCGCATCAGACCGTCGAAGAGTTCATCAAATTGACCGCCCGATTGGATGCGGCGTTTAACCAGCCGGCTACAACCTTGAAACAGATTGCTTCGCTGATTCGGCAGGTTGCCGACTGGGGAAATCGTCATGTCGGTCCGTCCGGTTGTTTCCCCGGCGGGCGGCAGGAATGGGACCGGGCGCTGGCGTTGCTTCAGCAGGCAGGCGTGCTTTGGACAGGGGAACGTTCCTCGCCGGAACTGATCCTGCTGATGACCGGTGTGCTGCAGCATCTTTGGGACTGGGTATATGCTGGGTTATGCAACAAAATTTATTTTTCAGCATTGTTTCCTGCGGAGCCTGTCGGAGTCAAAACCCTGCTGCAGGAGGTAAAGTCCCGTATTAAAAGCGGTACAACAAAGGTTTTGGTCGTGGACCTGTCAAAGATTCCTTTGCTGGAGTCGACAGATATCGACGAGCTACTGGCAACAAAACAATGGTTGCAGGGTAGAAATTTGACTCTGGTCTTGATGGCAGAGGGGGAATATCGACATCGCCATCAAAACATGCTGGAAGCGGTCTTGGGAGAAGCGGGGGGAGAGATTTATCCTTCGGTTTACCAGGCGGTCGTGGAAAGCAAGTGGCTGTATTGCAAAGAAAAGGAGAGGTAGCGGGAAGTGGGAAAAAAAGTGATGTTGGTCGATGATGCGACATTCATGCGGTTAAAATTAAAGGCGATTCTGGCTGAATATGGGCATGAAGTCGTGGGTGAAGCCGCCACAGGAAAAATTGCCATAGATCAATACTCAAAACTGAAACCGGATGTTGTGTTGATGGATATTACCATGCCGGACATGAATGGCCTGGATGCATTAAAAGAAATCAAAAAAAATGATCCGCTGGCGACTGTAGTGATGGTATCTGCGATGGGCAGCCAGGAGTTTGTGCTCGAGTCCATCAAAGCTGGTGCCCGCGACTTTATTGTTAAGCCGTTCGAGAATGAGCGAATCCGCAAGGTGCTGGATAGTTTGTAGCTGCCTGTCGTCAGGCGTGATTAATCCAATTTGCGAGTGCGGGAGACAAGAGTATGATTATAAGGCGAACGAGAGCCGCATGAAACATGTAGAGGAGCCGTTTTCAAGTCAAGTTCCGATATGCCGGTTGATTAGCCGTGAATATCAGCAGATTCTAAACGATATTTCAGAAGGCGTATTTCAACTGGATGCTCACCAGAGGATTGTTTATGCAAACCCTTCCTGGCAGGAGATCACCGGTTTTTCCGTGAAAGAGTCTTTGGGTCAGCCCTTTCGTGATTACATGCATAGTGATGATCGTTCTGCTTTTGATCAGTATTATCTTAGTGCCCTTTCACGCCGGGTCGCCCGCAACCGACAAGTTATGCGTTGTCTTACAGCGGAAGGGTGGTTTCGCTTTGTGGAGGTCGGGCTGACCCCCCGATATGATGACACTGGCAAATTTTGTGGCAGTATTGGCACGTTGACTGATGTTACGGACCGCATTATTGCCGAAATTGCTGAACGGAAACAAAAAGATAGCTTGAAAGAAGTATGTGCAGCAAAAAGCCAGTTTTTAGCTAATCTGAGTCATGAGATCAGAACTCCGCTTAACCCGATTCTCGGGTTATCCAAGCTATTGCTGGAAACCGCGCTGACAAGCAGTCAGCGCGAAATGGTTAAAATAATCGGTCTGGCAGGCAATACACTGCTATCAATGCTTAACAATATCCTTGATTATGCCAAAATTGAAGCGGGAGCATTACTGATTGACGGTCATGATTTCAACATACTGGACCTGATTGATGAGATCCGCAATTTGCTCAGTTGGAACGCAAAGGAAAAATCCTTACTGATCAATATTGTCATAGATCCGGGCATACCGGCAGTAGTTAACGGTGATTCGACGCGTTTGAAACAGGTCTTGCTTAATCTGGCCGGGAATGCCATGAAGTTTACGCATGAAGGAGAGGTACTTCTCCGGATTACGCTTATTGAAGAGAGTGCGGCCGGTTTTGTTGTTCAGTTTGATGTAAAAGATACCGGAATCGGCATCTCGCCGGAGGTTCAGCAGAACCTGTTTGAACCTTTCGTTCAGGCCGACCGCTCGACATCCCGCCAATATGGCGGAACCGGGTTGGGACTCTCGATCTCACGCAGCCTGGTGAAAATGCTAGGAGGAGAGCTAGCGGTTGAAAGTGAGCTGGGTAAAGGATCGCGGTTTTGGTTCCGGTTGCCGTTTTTGCATGCGCAAGATAGTCCCGACGATATATTTGCAGATACGAAAACCGTTGACGAAAAGAGCGATCATAAGCAGGAGCCAGTGTGTCTGACGGAGAATCTGAAAAAATGCAGGGTTCTGATTGTCGATGATAATGCGGCCAATCGACAACTTCTGCGTCTATTGCTCCGCAAACTCGACATCGAAACCGTCCTGTCGGAAAGCGGCGCTGCAGCGATACAAGCATGTGAAGCAAAAAAATTTGATTTGATTCTGATGGATCTTCAGATGCCGGAAATGGATGGCTTTGAAGCTGCCACACTGATTCGTTCCGCCGAACCCGAATCGCAGCGCACGCCGATTATTGCGGTTTCGGCTGGAGATGTGAATACCGAGTGGGAACGCTGCCTGCAGTCCGGAATGGATGGATATTTAAGCAAACCGATTGAGTTGGAAAGGCTGAAAGGGGTTCTGCAAAATGTCATATTGCGTGGAGACAGCAGCGAAAGAGCTGCTGCTGGAGCTCCCTGATCTTGAAGAGATCGCTCGTCTTATGGTCGATGAAGCGTACCGGAATGTCAGTGAGGCAAGACAAGCAATGGCTGAAAACAGGGGTGAACATTATTATGCCTGTATTCATACAATCAAAGGTGCGGCCGGAAATCTCCGTATGAAGGACCTGGCCATGATTGCGGCTCAGGCAGAGAAAGTGAGACTCGAATCCTTTTCTGAACAAGAGCATCATTTGTCGCTGATCGAACAGGAGCTGGCCGTGATTCAAAAAGTCATCGATTCGACGTATTAAATTGAGATAAGTTCGGGCATCACTATGTGGGAGGCGAATCATGGAAACAGAAAACACTCTCCAGGAAAACCGGTTGCTTATTGTCGATGACGAAGCGTCCACCACTTTGTTGCTAAAAAAAATACTGGAACGCGAAGGATATCGCGTGGATACCGCCAATTCGGCGTTAACCGCTTTGATGTTGACCGAACGCAGCAAATATCACATCGTGATTTCGGATATTCTCATGCCTGACATGGATGGGCTGGACCTGTTACAGGAGCTGCGAAAGCGTGACCCCTTGATTCAGGTGGTGATCATGACCGCCGGCGTTACGATGAATAGGGCTATTTCCGCTTTGGAGCATGGCGCAACGGATTTTATCCTTAAACCCATCGAACCGGAAGAATTAGTGATTGTCACCCGATTGTGTGAAGCAAAACTGAAAAGATGGAAAGGGCTCTTACGGGCAGCATTTCATCAGAAAAAGAAAGAATCGTTTTGAAACGAGTGAGATGCCCGGTAAAGTCCGGTTCATTGGAAAGGTGTAAGGTCGCGAAATTATCCGTCGGGGGTTGGCCCGACGGATTTGCTTTGCGCTGCCGTCTGGGTCAGCAGCAGTTGGACAGGAATGTTGACAGCGGATTCTCAATGTAAACGGCAGGGAATGCCGTATGAGCGGCGAACTTAATTAGGGTATTCAAAATATTATAT
>CAZOJA010000058.1:0-12063 GCA_964579955.1 uncultured Veillonellaceae bacterium
TCAAACTAAAAAGCCCCGCTAAGCGCGGGGCCATGCAGACGGTTCCGCTTTTGCCCTAATTATAGTGCACACCCTATTCAAAGTCAACGCGCCGGTCAGTGCTCGCAGCAAGCAGCGCGACAAATTCATCGACCAACGTCGGATCGAACTGGGACCCCCGACAACGGCGCAATTCCTCGATTGCCGCGCTTTGCGTCATCGCCGCCCGGTAAGGACGATCGCTGGTCATCGCATCATAAGCATCAACGATCGACAGGATCCGATTCTCCACCGGAATCGCCTCTTCCTGCAGTCCCAGCGGGTACCCGGTGCCGTTCCACCACTCATGATGCTTCAGAATCAGGTCAGCTACCGGTAAGAATTCAGGAACTACCATCGCAATCCGATGCCCGATTTCGGAATGTCGTTCGATTTCTTTACGCTCTTCGGCGGTGAGCGGCCCCGGTTTCAACAAAATCTGATCTGGAACTCCAATTTTGCCCAAATCATGGAATTGTGCCAACAACCGTAAATCGTTCTTACTATTGTTCGGCAGGCCGATTCGTTCCGCCAGTTCCACCGCCAGCTCGCCCATGCGCTGCGAATGCCCTTCCGTCGCATAGTCGCGGATTTCCAGCATCTTCATGATTGTCTGCACCACAACATTGCGGTTGCTGTGGGTACTTGACAACTTTTGCCGGTACATTTCATCATCGGCTTCCTTCAACATCTGATCCAATTCTTTGGAATCCGGTTCACAATGCGAACGATAACGATAACCCGCCGAAATCTGCAGAGGAAACTCTTCCGCCGCCTTTACGCCTGCTTGCTTATATTCCTGCAACTGCCTATAGGCTTGCCGCAATAACGGCTCCTCAACATTCGTAAGCAACACGACGAACTCATCACCGCCCACCCTTGCGATCAACGCCGACTCCGGCAACACCTCGCGCAGCATCGCAGCCGTGCGTTGCAACATGACATCGCCTGCTGCGTGACCAAACGTATCATTCACCAGTTTCAGCCCGTCCAGGTCGCAGCAGATCACACCGACGCCTTTGGCGCCAGTTTGTCGCAGACGCGCCAGCACGATTTCAAAATAACGGCGATTGAACAACCCGGTCAGCGTATCGTGTTCACTGGAATATTGCAGCACCTGTTCCGCACGCTTTCTTTCCGCCAACTCTTCTTGCAGTTGGATGTTGATTTGTTCTATTTTCTGACTGTCTGCGGCAATCCGGTCCAGCATCTGATTCATCGTTGCCGCTACCTGGCTCAGTTCATCCTGACCGGTCACGGCAAGCTTCTGAATCACGCCGCCGGTAATATCGACCTGATTAAGGAATGCGTCTATTTGCCTGAGCCGACGAACCACGATCAAATTGAGTCCAGTGATGGAAAGCGCCACAATCGCCCCAATCAGGCACACCATCAGCACCAGGAAATACTTTACCTGTTTGCGGACCTCAAGATAAAAAGTTCGCACTGTATCGATGGCAACGGCAAAAGTGGTCGTTCCCGTCAAATCTTGCACAGGAATGTACGCCCTGATAACCTCGCCTGCAGCGTGGTGTCCATGCCCGTCATGCTGTTCAATCCGGGATACGATTTCAGGACTGGCGATGATTTGCACCGGCGTCTGCAAGATGTCGGCCATGTCCCGCAATAGTTTTTCGTCCACTTTACGCAAAAACACCAGTATTCCGGGACTTTCCCCCGAATGATCGCTCTTGAAAATACGCTGGGCTGCCAGAAATACCGGCCGATTCTCCAACCAAAGCACTCCGCTGAGCGGAATCTCCTGCTGCAAGTTCAGCAGAAATTGTTGTTGCGGCCTGATGTATCGATGCAATTCGACCGGTACCGGCATTTCGTTCTTGCTCGATTGGTCGACCGCCTTGGCAAACAGGATCTTACCCGTCGGATCAGTGACCGCGACAATATCAATCTGTAGATTTGCCATCGAAGCATCCTGCAGATTTTTTTCCACAAACTCACGGCCCTGGGGCTGCCGGGCAAACGCATACAAATCGTCCCATGGCGCCCAGTCGCCCACGCTGGATACCAGCGTCGACTGTTCCTTGTTCCAGAGGTGCTGGGCGCGTCGGATGTTATCGTGAACGACATTCTGTTCCAGTTGCTCATAGTTTTTGACCCAGACAAACATGACTAGGCCATAAATCGCCACTAGGGCAACCAGACCGAACAACAGCTGAGAAAGCGCCACCTTTACGCCAAGTTTCATGAGACCACCTGCCTGTTCAGAATTTCAATAGCCACTGACCTGAACTTTTTTAATCAACAAGCTGATTTCAAGACAAGTAATTAAGATCATTGTAGCAGTTTTTCATTTCTTCCGCGCGGTTGAATCCAGCGAATCCTTTATATACTGTGGAGTTTCCTGCTTGCGCATCGTTTCATTTCGCAGGGGAAATAGACGAAATATTCATTCCTGACGAGACCATTGTCTTCTCAAGATACTAGGAATATAATTTCAGCTAGCACCAGCTAATACCACTTAATCACAACGAACAGACCTTAACGAACAGACAGCGCCCTGTCCGATTTATAACAATAATCGCCTTGATCGCCGGCAGGATTTTGCCGGAAGGCTCTTTGATAATTTAAATTACCAAAACTTCCATTTTGTTATCAGTTCGAATAGACTGAATCCATCTTACTGATCCGGTGGCTCTCACCGAATCACCAACGGCACCGCTAGCCACTACGCGTCCATGTGCTGGGTCGTTTTCGCTTTGCCGCGGAAAGACGCTATATTGGCGCAGGCTAGAGTCACGAAGGAGGAATGGACCCTATGGAAAAACAATGGTATCAACAGACCAGCCAGGAAGTACTGGCAACACTGGGTTCCGACCCACAACAAGGGCTCTCCGGCGACGAAGCCGCACGAAGGCTCTTGACCAACGGCCCCAATGAACTGCAGGAAAAAGCCCGCGCCTCCCTACTCGAAAGAATCCTCGGTCAGTTCAAGGATTTCCTCGTCCTCATCTTAATTGCCGCAGCGATTGTCTCGGCGTTCATCGGAGAAGTCACCGATTCCCTTGTTATCGTCGCAATTGTTATTCTTAATGCAATTCTTGGCGTCGTGCAGGAGTCCAAGGCGGAAAAGGCGCTGGAAGCGCTCAAGCGGATGGCAGCGCCAAACTCCAAAGTCATCCGGAATGGCGATCTGGTTGTGGTTCCCTCGCGGGAGCTGGTAATCGGCGATATCGTGCAACTGGAAGCCGGCGATTATATTCCGGCCGATGTCCGGATTATCGAATCCGTCAACCTAAAAGTGGAAGAAGCCTCGCTGACCGGCGAATCCGTGCCGGTAGAAAAAGAAACCGTTCACTTTGATTCGGAAAAATCCCTGGCCGATCGCCATAATATGGGCTACATGAGCACGGTGGTCACTTATGGCCGCGGCAAAGCCGTAGTCGTCTTGACCGGCATGCAAACCGAAATCGGTAAAATCGCCCAAATGATTCAGACCTTTGAAGAACAAACCACGCCGCTGCAGAAAAAGCTAGAGGAATTCGGCAAGGTGCTGGGAATCCTCTGCATTATTGTCTGCGCGTTGGTGTTTGTTCTGGGCGTATATAACGGCTATCGCGACGGAACCCTGGATGCCCAGGAAATCCAGTTGATGTTCATGACGGCGATAAGCCTCGCGGTCGCAGCGATTCCGGAAGGATTGCCGGCCGTTGTCACCATTGTGCTGGCCATCGGCATGCAGCGAATGGTCAAAAAGAATTGCATCGTAAAAAAACTCCATGCCGTCGAAACACTTGGCAGCACGACAGTGATCTGCTCCGACAAGACCGGAACGCTGACCCAGAACCAGATGACCGTCGTCAAGGTTTTTGCCGATGGCCGACTATTTGAGGTCAGCGGCGAAGGCTATAATCCGGAAGGTGGTTTTTCCCATGCCGGCCAGCCGGTCACGGTCTCTGCCCAACCCGGACTGAACCTTCTCTTAAAAGGTAGCGGTCTTTGCAATGACGCCCGTCTAAAACCGGGCGAGACCGATAAGACCTGGAAAATCACCGGCGATCCGACCGAAGGCGCCTTGGTGGTTGCAGCTGCAAAGGGCGGTTATACGGTCGCAGATTTGACTGCCGCTTATCCCCGGCTGCAGGAAATCCCTTTTGATTCCTCGCGCAAAATGATGACGACGTTCCACCGGATGGGCAACGGGAAAATCGCCGCTTTTGTCAAAGGAGCGCCGGACATCCTGCTTGACCGTTGCATCCGGCAGAGCCAAAACGGAGAACTGCTGCCGCTCGATGCCGCTACACGCGAAACGATTCTTGCCGCCAACAGCAGTCTGGCCAAGCAGGCGCTGCGGGTGTTGGCGGTGGCTTACCGTGAGTTCGACCAACTGCCTGATGATTTAAGTCCTGTCGCTGTCGAGAAGGACATGACTTTTGTCGGTCTGCTTGGCATGATCGACCCGCCGCGGCCCGAAGCCCGCGAAGCTGTGAAAATCTGCGCCATGGCCGGCATCCGGCCGATCATGATCACCGGTGACTATCGCGACACCGCCTTAGCGGTTGCCATGGACATCGGCATCGCCAAAAACGAGAAACATATTGCCACCGGACAGGAACTGAACCAAATGAGCCCGGAACAACTGCGGGAAGTTGTAAAACACACCAGCGTATTTGCCCGGGTTTCACCGGAACACAAGGTCGCCATCGTCGAAGCCTTACAGGCCAACAACGAAGTGGCTGCCATGACCGGTGACGGCGTGAATGACGCGCCCGCCCTCAAGAAAGCCGATATCGGCGTGGCAATGGGGATCACCGGTACCGATGTCACCAAGGAAACAGCCGACATGGTACTGACCGACGACAACTTTGCCAGTATCGTGGCCGCGGTGGAAGAAGGTCGGGTCATCTTCTCCAACATCCGGAAGTTTGTCTTCTTCCTGCTTTCCTGCAACGTTGCCGAAATCATGGTCATTTTCTTCTCGATGCTGCTTGGCTGGCCGATTCCGCTGTTGCCGATTCAACTGTTATGGCTCAATCTCGTCACAGATGCTTTCCCCGCGTTGGCACTGGGCATGGAAAAAGCGGAGCCCGGCGTGATGTCGGTAGACCCGCGCGACCCTTCGGAACCTTTGCTCAATAAGAACATGAAAATCATGATCGGCGTACAGAGCACCGTTTTGACGTTCTCTGTCCTGGGCGCTTACTATTACGGACTGCAACTGAACAACATCCCCATCGCCGAGTACATCATGATGGGCGGTGAGAAATCCAGTGAAATGCTGACCATGCCGCGAACCTTCGCTTTTGCCACCATGATTTCGGCCGAATTGCTGCGGGCGTTTACCACTCGGTCGGAAAACCACTCTGTGTTCAGCATCGGTCTGTTCAGCAACAAATTCATGAACATCGGCGTCGGCGTTTCGTTCCTGCTGCTCTTGCTTTCCCTGTATGGACCGCTGCATTCGATTTTCCGGACCATCGAACCGACATGGAGCGATTGGGCCGTCATCGGCGGCTTTGCCATCCTGCCCTTCATCGCCGGTGAAATCGGCAAAAAATTTCTCGATGTGACCGGTACCAAAGTGCATCACGCACCTACGGAAGACTGACATCGATTAGATTAATCGATTAGATTAGAAGTTCATTATTAATGTATAGGCGGTTCCACCCAAGGTCCTTTCCTTGGGCAGGAACCGCTTTTCTCGCCGGCGGAACGTCATACGGGATCATCGGCAAGTTGGCGGCGCACCTGGAAAATCTCGTCGCTGTTTTCAAGTAGCAGTGCGACCAATTGGGGATCAAATTTCCGGCCGCTTTCGGCCCTGATGAATTCAATGATCTTGTCTCGTGGCCAGGCTTCTTTGTAAACCCGTTTAGTTCCCAACGCGTCCAACACATCCACCAGTGCGACTATCTTGCTGTACGTGCTGATGTCCTCATGCCCGAGTCCGCGCGGATATCCGGTACCGTCATAGTTTTCATGATGTTCCCGGGCGATGGTTGCCGCCATCTTCAGCAACGGCCGCTCGGATTGTCCGAGGATCTCGTATCCCAGGTCCGTGTGCGTCTTCATTACCGCAAACTCTTCCGGAGTCAACGGTCCGGGTTTGTTCAATATCGAGTCGTTTATCGCCAGTTTGCCCAAATCGTGCATCGGTGCGGCAATCCGGATCAATTCGACCTCAGCTTGCGACATACCGATCTTTTCCGCCAGAATCGCCGAAATTTCGCCTACCCGACGCACATGCCGCCCCGTTTCCGTGGAACGGCTTTCGGCAATTTCACCTAACGAATAGATCAGTTCCCTTTGCGTTGCATCAATTTCCTGATGCAGACTGTGAATCGTTGAAATTGCCCGGAATGATCGCAATGCCGTAATCAATACGGTTCGCAGGCTGCGCGCCGTCAATTCGGTTTTTTCCCGGTAATCGTTAATATCATAGTCGCGGGTGACGCTTTCTTCCGGCGCCTGGCCGGGGTGCCCTGTTCGCAGGATGATCCGCACCCGGTCATTTTTCAGGCCTTCCCTGATTTTCCGCACCATCGCCAGACCGGCATGGTCGTCTTCCATTACCACATCCAGCAACACCACTGCGGTATCCGGGTTGGCCTCCAGGAGCCTGATCCCTTCGGCCGCCGAATAAGCGCTAAGGAATTCGATGCCGCGCAGTTCGAACTCGAGCCGTTTCAGCGCAAGAATCGTTACCTCGTGCACATCTTTTTCATCATCGACGATCAGCACTTTCCAACGCCCGCCCGACTGCGCTTCCGCCGCAATCTGCTCCTTACCGCCGATTGCTGATTCATCTGCAAATAACAGTCTATCCATCATAAGCACCTACTTTCCCTGTAGCGGAAACTCAATCGTAAAAATCGTTCCCTGCCCCGGCTGGCTGTCGCAGGTGATACTGCCGCCGAACTGCTTCACCACGATGTTGTAGATGACAAATAAACCGAGCCCGGTTCCTCCGGCGCCGCGTTTGGTCGTAAAGAAGGGGTCGAAGATTTTCGGCAACACATCAGGCGCTATCCCCTTGCCGTCGTCCGAGTAAATCATCTTCACGCTTTCCTGCTCACGGAACAGCACGATATGTAGGTTGCCGGCCACGTTCGGTTCATAGGCGTGGATGAGCGAATTCATCACCAAGTTTGTCACGATTTGGGCAAAAGCACCGGGGTAGCCATCAATTTCCAGATCCTCGGCGCATTCCACGCTAACGTCATGGCGATGCTTTTTTAAGCGGGGATTCATACTGAGCAATATCTCGTCAATATATTGTTTAACTTTGAATCGGCGGGCTGTCTCATTGGATTGGTCGACTGACACCTGCTTGAAACTCCGGATCAGCTGGCTGGCCCGCTCCAGATTTTTCAGCAGAATGTCCGCAGCCTCGGCAATATCCTGCAGGTATTCCTGCATATCCTGCCGCCGCAGTGTCCCTGCCACAAAACTATCCTGAACCTCTTTAGCAATTTGTTTTAGGTGCGAAGCGGCAGTCACCCCCACGCCCACCGGAGTGTTGACTTCATGCGCCACGCCGGCTACTAATCCACCGAGGGCAGCCATCTTTTCCGACTGAATCAGATACTCCTGCATTGTTTTCTGTTGATCCAGCGACTGTTGCAGTGCCTGTTCGGCTCTCTGCCGGTCGATGACTTCCTTGCTCAACAACTCGTTCGTGTGCAGCAGCGATTCGTTCATGGCGGTCAATTCCTGATTCATCGCCGTCATTTCACTATTCATCGCCAACAGTTCCTGATTCATCGAATTCAGTTCCTGCGTTCGCTCCTCTACCTTGTGTTCGAGGGTTTCGTTAGCATGTTTCAGGATGTCCTCGGCTTGCTTGATCTTGGTGATATCAATCCCGACGCCGGTGATATATTTCTCGCCGCCCATTTGCATTCCGACCGCGGTAAAATACATCGATACCGGGGTTCCATCCTTGCGGCGCAAAGCAACCCGGGCCTCAGCAAAGCTTCCCTGCAGCGCCTTTTCCACTTCGTTAGCGATCGTCCGCTGGGCCGCTTCATCACCGGCAAACCAGTTCATGATATGCATTCCGCTCATTTCATCCGCCGAATAACCAGTCATCGTCTCATGCTGCTTGTTCCACCGGATCAGCTTTCCCCGCGCATCGTACAGATAAAGCATCCCTGGCACGCTATCTAGAACCGCGTCGGAAAATGCCTTCTCCCGCTGGGCCTGTTGAAACAGGGTAGCGGTTTCCAGGGCAACTGACGCAAGCAGCGAAAACTGCTCAAAAGCCGCCACCGTTTCTCCCTTGACAGGATAACTTACGTCCCGCCAGGACACCTCAAGCATGCCGACAATCTTTTCATTCACTCGCAGCGGCGCTATCATCATCGTCGTCGTGTTGTCCAGTTCCGGTGCCGCGATCCGCCTCTCCCAGTTGCGATAATCAGCAACCACCTGCACTGTGCCGCTGCGCCATACTTCGCCGACCAGTCCTTCAGAAACCTTGATCAGCGCACCTACCCTGCCAGCCTGGACCCCTAACCCATAGCGCACCCGAAAATTCTTTTGCTCGTCATCAAGCAGTGCAACCGCCCCATTGGCCGCGCCAAGAAATTGCGTGGCATGAAACAGGATTTCCTGCAGCAGCGCTTCTTTATCGCGTTGTCTCAGCAATTTGGCCGAGAGTTTTTGCAGCCTGCGTAGCAGTTCGTTCTCACGGGTCATATTATTTTGCGTTTTTTGTTCATTCGCCATGGTTTTTTGCTCCATTCGCGTTTTACCGCAGAGCTTCCTTGATTTTATTTTATCAAATAGTATTTGTCTGCGGCTATTCACGCTGACGGCTAAACTTTTCGTCAAAATAAAACCACCAGTTATCCATGGCAGATAACTGGTGGGAACAGTGTTTGCCACACTGTCAAATCCACCCTATTCATTTTATCTTGTTACAATTTCAGCACACCGCTACCACGTTTCTGATGCTTGCCGGAAAATGCCCCTTCTTCACTGATTGCCCAGATGATCTTGTTGTCACCGATTTTAATCGCTTTATCTTTTATGTCGCCGGTATCCATTTTTCGTTCGAATTCGATGATCGTAATGCCGTCTTTGTTACTGCCGCCGAACAAGATCAGGTCATTTTTGCCGCCCTGCTGTTCATCCGGCGGATGAGGCCCTGTCGGCCCAGTGCTGAACATATCGGCTACCGTCGCCTTGCCGTCTTTGACATAACCAAGAATGATGTCGGCATCTTGCATCCGCTGGGTAGGTTCAAAGCCGATTGCCACATAACCGTTGGTTTTCGCTCTCAAGGCCATCCTGACCTTATCTCCGTCAATACGGCTATACACTTCGAGTTCGCCGAACTGTTGCATTTTGGCGTATTCGTTGTCGCCAATCACTCCATCCGGTTTCCATTCAACCGGTTGGGCCGACAACGCCGGGGCTTTGGCAGCCTGAACCGGAGCCTGCTGGGCAGGTTGTGCAGCAGCAGGCGGATTGACTTTGGCCGGTTCCGGTTTTGTCCCGCCGCAACCCGCGACAGACACAATCAGGACAATCGCCGCCAACACAACCCCTGCCTTGCGCAACCGATTTGTCTTTGCCACAATGTCACGTCCTTTCCGCATAGGATCCTGTTTAGAAAATTATCCGTACATGATAAAAGTCCTGCTATAATTTATTAATTATTTTTGCTTCAGATAAAGAGGAAAACGCAGTTGACCGTCGAAACAGTCAATATAAGCAAACCGGGTCACCGATTTTTTGTTGAGGGGGATATTAAATGATTCAGGAGATTACTGTCACGGATAATCATGTCATTGTCAACCTTTCCGGCAGTATCTATGTGGAAGAAGCTGCCCAGATCCGCGAAAGCCTGATCGGCTATATTGAAAAAGGCCACAAAACCTTCGTGGTCGATTTGGGTAATGTCGATTATATAGACAGTTCAGGCTTGGGCACGTTGGTAGCGATTCAGAAACGAGCCCTGCAGAACGGCGGTAGCGTAATCATCAAAAATCTGAAAGGCCTGGTCAAGGATTTGTTTGAACTGACCCGGTTGACAAAAGTCTTCGAGATTCAGTAAGGCAATCGGTGACTTTGCGTCATCGTTGTATTTCGACTTTCAACAATTCAACAACAAAGAAAAAGGCGCAATTCACGCTTGCCAACCGGCAATGTGCAAATTGCGCTTTTCGTTTTGCTTTGTACCGTTTAATCCGACAGACTGCAGAGTCTTACAGCATTTTATGCAATTTCTCCATCTCTTCAGCCGGCATCCCATAGGTATGCTCTTTGCCGGGAAATGCCTGTTGGTGGACTTCTTCCTTATACTGCAGCATGGCCTGGAAAATCAGTCCGTTCAGGTCCGCATACTTTTTCACGAACTTTGGCGTGAATCGGTCGAAGAAACCCAGCATATCATGGACAATCAGCAGCTGTCCGTCGCAGGGCAGCCCGGCGCCGATCGAAATAATCGGGATCCGCGCTCTTTCGGTAATAATGGCCGAAATCTCCGGCGGAATCGCTTCCAACAGAATGGAGAACGCGCCGGCAGCTTCCAGCGCCTCAGCATCCTTGATCAGGCGATACGCCGCTTCGGCGCTGCGTCCCTGCGCCTTGAAACCGCCAAGCGCCGATATCGACTGCGGTGTCAGTCCGATATGGCCCATAACAGGGATTCCCGCATTGACAATCGCCTGGACCGTCTCGGCCATGATTGCACCGCCTTCGAGTTTGACCGCGTCGGTGCCGGCCTCCTGCATGAACCGCCCGGCATTGCGCACTGCTTCTTCCTTACTGACTTGATAGGACAAGAAAGGCATATCGCCGATGACGAAGGCGGTCGGCGCGCCTCGGGTGACTGCCGCGGCATGCACGATCATCATATCCATCGTGACCGGCAGCGTGCCGTTGTAGCCATATACAGTCATCCCCAGCGAATCGCCGCAAAGAATGATGTCAATTTCCGCCTTTTCTTCCAGCAGTGCCATCGGATAATCATAGCAGGTGAGCATCGTGATCGGCTCTTTTTTCACTTTCTTGTCAATCAGATAGGGGATCGTGACTTTGGCTCGCGGCATTCTCTTACACCTCTTTCACTTAATCTTGCTTCGTAATTAATAGATTCCTACCCAGGCATCCGTCTCGAAACCATGAAATTCCCAATAGCCGAGATATGACTTGTCGATCAGTTCGATCCGGTTAACCCATTTCACAGCTTTGTAAGCATACATCTGCGGCACGATCAACCGGGCCGGCCCGCCAAGCACGCGGGGAATCGGCTGCCCGTCCATCAACAGGACGATCATCGCATCCGGCATATGTAAAGCTTGTTCCAACGACAGTGCATCCGCGTACTGCCCATCGGCGGAGTAAAATTTCACGTACTTCGCTTCTGGGCGAATCCCGCATATATTCAGCAAATCCGGCAGTTTTATTCCTTCATAGGTGATGTCGGTCACCGACCAGCCTTCCACGCAATGAAAATCACTGACCTGGACGGTTCGCGGCAAACGGATAAAATCTTCCCAACGAAAACTCACCGGTCTTTCCACCAAGCCATCCAGCGTAAACCGCCAGGTATCTTGATGCAGGCAAGGCAGAAAGTTGACTACGCTGTATTCACCAAATTTCCCCTGTCGCCCGCCGCCAACCGGTGGCAAGGATTTTGGCGCTGGCTCAGGCGAAGGAAAAAACACGTCACAATTAGCCGTGCCTTTGATATCCTGCGTCTGGTTGCCTCGCCAAAAACGCCAGGCAAGAGCGCCGGACCAAGCACCGACCGCGCCCTTTGCCAGCCAGCCAAACACCCTGCGCCGAGAAGTCGGCCCGCTATCGGCCAAAGGCTGTGCAGCAACCAGCCAGATATGCAAAAATACCGCCGGCACAGCAAGATAAGCCAGCCAGCGGTGAAATTCAAACGCATACGTCGTAACAGCCGGCCCCCAGCCGGCTTTTTGCAGCAACAGCCAACCGCTTCCCAGCAAACCGGCCAGGCAGACAAATACGACCGGCACGATCAACCGATAACCAGTCCGCTGCCGCCACCGGCCGGTTCCTGACAACAAATGGATGGCATAAATCAGCAACACCAGCCCGAACAGCGCC
>CAZOJA010000059.1:0-11942 GCA_964579955.1 uncultured Veillonellaceae bacterium
AGCAGGCTTTTCAAAAACTTCTCCGGCCTGCAACCGCTCAATCAAATGGGAAAAGGATTCAGCCACTGCATAATAGTCTTTACTTTCGTTCATCGTTCCCCTCGCTCATAGTCTCCAGCAGACATACTTTTCACGCACATTAGCCATTCAATCAATCCGGTTGTTTCTCCAGTTCCAATAGCTCTTCCAGGTGTTCCGCCGCTTCCCTGACGTAACAGATACAATGCGACTGCATCCGGCCCAATTCGCGAAATTTCGCCTGATCTTCCTGTTTACCAAGGTCACAGCCAAGCAACTGCGTGCAATTCAGCGAGTGATGCTTTTCTTTGAATCGACGAGCGAATTCCTGCATCAGAGCATAAGTATCCTCTTTGGTTTGTTTGTCTGTTCCGTCAAACTTCAGACTGATGGCCATAAAAGCGCCGGTCACGGCGCCGCAGGTTTCAGAAAGCCGCCCCATTCCGCCGCCAAAACCGCGGGCGACCCGTATTGCGTCATCACGGTCAAAGCCGAACAGCGGACCGTAAACTGCCAATATCGCCTGCGAACAGGCCAGTCCACCTGAAAATAATTCCACCGCCAGCTCCACTCGGTCATTTGTCATTGTTTGTCCTCCTTGTCCTTTTCATTTCTTTTCACTCCGCTTCCGGTTTACAACCGGCGATTTTCTTCGCGCAGCGTTTTTTATGCTCCAAATTGGCCAGTTTCGAATACATGACTTTCTGTGCCTGTGGCGAACCAGCGCCATGCATGCTCTCCACCAAGGCAGTACCGCCGGTCATATTTTCAATCAACCGGGCCATCCTCAGCCGGTTTTCCGTACTCACCCCGGCAGCTCCCTTAAAATACTTTTCTATGTACGGTCCGATTTCCGGATGGCGCAGGTCGCCTTCCGAAGGCAAGGTTGCCGTCAGGCCGCCGCCGATATCTTGAGCCAAGCGGTCGATGTCATAAATCAGCCGAGTCACATTGTGTTTGCCGACATTGGCCAGCAAGGGATCGACAAAATAGGCGCCGGAAGCCGTCCGGCTCCCTTCCGCCGAACAAGCGATCGAGCAGGCATACAAGGTTTCTGTCAAATGAATCATTTCGTTGATTTTTTCCTTCACATGGGCCGCCTTGCCATATCCGCCATAATCGGCCATCGTTGCCGCTGCGCCGATGACGATATCCGAAACGCCGCCTTTGCAGCCGCCATAATTTTGCCGATGATAACAAGCGAATCGTTCGACCAATAGACCGGCGTAATCGGTCTCGCCGCACATGAATACCCGTTCCCACGGCACAAACACATTATCCAGAACCGTCAGACACTCGCCGCCAACGATTCCGTACCTTGCATTCCCTTGGTCGATTTCGCCTTCCATTTTTCTGTCATCATTGGTTTGGCGGCCAAAAATATGGAATACGCCCGGCGCATCGACCGGCAAAGCGCAGGAAATCGCATAATCCTTATCCTCTGGCGCAAGGGCGGCTGTCGGCATGATCAGCATTTCATGCGAATTGACCATGCCGGTCATGTGCGCTTTGGCGCCGCGAATCACCACCCCTTTATCATTGCGCCCGACCACATGCACATACATGTCGGGATCAGGTTGCTGACCCGGTCGGAGGGAACGGTCGCCCTTGGTGTCCGTCATTGCGCCGGCGACCATTAAATCGTTTTCCTGCACGTAGGTAAGGAACTTGACAAATTTTCGGTGATAATCCGTCTGCAAGGCTTCATCCATTTCAAAGGTAACGGTATAAAGCGAATTCAATGCGTCAAACCCAACGCAGCGCTGGTAACAGGTTCCTGTTTTTTGCGAAATCATCCGCAACATCTTTACCTTGTCGATCAGATCGTCAACACTTTGATGGATATGGGTAAAACGGTTGATCCGGTTTCCGTTCAAATGAGAACTCACCGTCATCAGTTCTTCGCTTTCAGGCTCATGCGCCAAATCATAGGTCAGCGCGGCCGATGCGACATGACCTCGGATAAATGGATGATCGACCAATGTTTGCGGATCGAGCAGTTGTCCTTTTAGATAAACCTTGATTTTCCGCTGGCGCAGACTATCAATATACTGTTGCGCGGTTTTCACGAACACCCCTCCCCTCATTCTTGGCAACTCGGTCCTCACGTTCCCCTGCTAAATCGCCGTCCAGCCTCCATCCACGGTCAGAGCCTGACCAGTCATATAGTCAGAGGCTGGAGAGGCGAGAAACAGCGCCGCCCCAGTCATATCCTCCACCTGCCCCAAACGACCGGCAGGCGTCTTTGCCAACAAACCCGCCTGCGCTTTTTCGTCGCTCAATTTTTCACGGTTAATATCTGTTATGACATAACCCGGACACAAAGAATTCACCTGAATACCGTAACGCGCCCATTCGCTGGCCAACGCCCGTGAAAGATTGACGACACCGCCTTTGGCCGCGCAGTAGGGAATCAAGCCGTTCGCCCCCACCAGACCGAGAATCGATGCGACATTGATGATTTTGCCGCTCCGCTGGGTAATCATCACCCGCGCAGCCGACTGGGCGCAAAAGAAAACGCTCTTCAGGTCCAGGTCCACGACCTGGTCCCACTCTTCTTCCGATAGGTCGATCGCTTTACGGGTGATCGCCGTTCCAGCGTTGTTGACCAGGATGTCCAACCGGCCCCAGTGCGCGACCACTTGTTCAACCACTTTTCTGAATGCGGCCAACTGTGTGACGTCGCAAGGCGCCGACATCGCGACGCAGCCATTGTCGTTGATTTCCCGAACCGATTGTTCACAGTCGGCCGCGCTGCGACTGACAACCGCGACTTTTATCCCCGCTGTCGCATAGGCCCGAGCGATCGCCTGACCAATTCCGCGGGTAGCGCCAGTGACGATCGCAACTTTTCCGGCAACTCCTCCCAGCATTCTGTCCATTCAATCATTTCCCTTCGTTCGATTAATATTTCCGGAAGTCTTGATGCTTTAATCTCGTAATTCGATAAAAATCGACTTAATCCTTTGTTGACGCACACTGCAAAAGCAAACAGGCGGTCCGCTTCTTCTCAGAATCGGACCGCCTATGCACCGCACCAATATTTAGGAAGGCAATATGACTGATTCGGGGGTTATTGGGGGTTAATAGAGTCGAAATTTATCAATCTGGATTGATTTGATGCTTTTCTCCATCCAGCATATAGGCAAATTTCGGATTCATCCCCTGAACAAAAGCTTTCAACCATTGCTCATAGTATCGGCGCATCTCCGCCGTGTTAACGCCGGTCCGCTGCCAATTCGGCTGATGGATAGACATGACGCAATCTCCGGCGTCGCAAGGCATTCCGTTCAGGTAGTGGTCGTTCAGTGCTTTCAATATACCTGCCGACGAACTCATCTCATAACGTCCGGAAGCTGCTGCGGCGGCGCCAGTTTGTCTACCATGCTCGGCAAACGCTCTGTTGATCAGATCTTCAGCCGCACCGCCGCAGACATCGGTCAGTTCCTTGATAAAGGCCGCCTCCCTGCTCTCTGCCAGATTAATCTGTCGTTGCAGCCAGCCATGAATGTTGTCGTGCGCGATTAGTTCATTCAAATCCTTTTCAGGTAACGGTTCACCAAAACTCTGCGTCACTTGCTCCCATAGTTCTTCTGCGGTGGCTCCGCACATTTCGCTGACTTTTTCACGCAGAAATTCCTGCCGTTGATTCACCAAGCGAATTTTTCCATACAACCAGTAATGAATCGGGCCGATAAATGCACTCATGATGTTTTCCCCCTCAATGCAACTTCATTTAATGCGCCAATCAACTCTTCAACCGACAGTCCATGGATTCCCGCAGCTTTTTCCAACGCTTCGCCAGTAGCGGACGGACAGCCCAGACAACCCATGCCAAACCCTCGCAACACCGGAATCGTCTGCGGATAAACCCGGATGATGTCTGCAATCACGCTGTCAGCCGTGATCGGATCGCCGAGAACCAGCGTACCTTCAGTCAACGCGCCAGGCGCCGGAGTCAGCTTTTCTGATTGCGGCGATGCTGCAACCGCCCGGCTTTCCACTACGCCTCTGCCGTTAAATTCGGCCAGCACCTCGGCCTGGAATCTGGCAAAGCCGATTCGGTCGATAAACTGTCCGACCCGTTCAATATCGGCATGTTTTTGATAATACCGCACTACGATATCAATCAAACGCAAAGTTTCGTCATCGTCAAGTCCACCAGCCAGTTTATCGGCCAGACGCGGATGCGAGCCGGCACTGCCGCCCACATATACATCCCACCCGGTATCGGTGCCGATTACGCCGACATCTTTAATGACAGACTCCGAACAAGAATTCGGGCAGCCAGAAACACCGAACTTCATGCGCGACGGCATTTCTTTCTTAATGTAGCGCCGATCCAGTTCCAGACCCATTTTAACGCTGTCCTGCTTGCCACGCTTGCAAAATGCGGTGCCCGGACAAATTTTGACGCTCCGGACACAGTTTGCAAATCCCATCGCCGGTTGCATCCCGAGTTCAGCCCATACCGCTTCGATATCTTCGGCTTTGAGATTGGTGATCATGATTCGTTGGGCCGAGGTCAGTTTCAATGTTCCTTCAAACTTTCGCGCCACCTGAGCGTATTTTTCCAATGTTTCCGGCTTGACGAATCCTCCGGGCAGATGCGGGGTGACCGCATATGTCTTGTTTCCATTCCGAATCTTTTGCAAGTTTGCGCCTTTTGGCAACATCTTTCATCCCCCCTGTCGGTTGATTGCATCACCTGATCTGTGTATAGATTACCCGATCTGAACAAACAACGCTGTGATATAAATCACACATCAAAAAATCGGCAAAAAAACACCGGGCCTCGCTTATGCGATCACCCGGTTGGTCTTCCATTCTTTTGCTTCCTGGTTGGCGGCAATTATCCAATTTTTCTGATCACAGCCACCCGCGCCATCAATTTTTTCAAAAATAAAAACCCTGATAATTCCACGGTAATTTGCACGACGTCCAGCCCATTCGGCAAATATACTGTCACACCTTGTTCCTGGCTCTGGGTAAAATCGGCCATGTTCTGCGGCGTTCCAAACTTAACCGGCGGCGCTTTGATTTTCATCTGACTATTTTCGCCGACAAGCGGGGGGTGATCCAAATATATCGGTTGATTTTTTTCCTTGATGTATTGAACGGCTTCCGGAGTTAGAATCAGCAATCGACTTCCCCCTCGGTTACGCGATGAAAATAAATATTATATTATACATCGCCTTAGTTATTTTCAATAATATTATAACTAATTAAACCGACGGTGGTCAACCTCAGATCCCCGATGATTCGAAATATGTTCGTAATCGAGCCGGATCGCGCACAACGATCCGTCGTTCTTCATCTTCAATGATTCCATCGTCCTTCAGTGTCCGAAACACGCGGCTGACGGTTTCGCGCGTCGTTCCCGCCATATTGGCAAGATCCTGTCGATTGATTTCCAGTGATACTTCCTGGCCACCCGGCGCAACTTTTCCATATCGCCCGATCAAATAATCCAACGTTTGCGCAATTTTCGCCTGACTGTCAGCCAAGGCGAAAGACTTGACTTTCGCTTGGATGTATAAAAGTTTCTTGCTCATCACCCGAATGACATGGACCGCCAGCTGTGGACGGGAAACCAACAACGCCTCAAGGTCACGATTGCGAATCATGCCGATCACGGCATCGTCCAAGGCAATCGCGGTGGCAGGATAAGGCGCCTCATTGAACAACAGCACTTCGGCAAATACTTCACCCGGACCGAGGATATTCAGGATATGCTCCCGACCGTCAGCCGACTGTTTGACAATTTTTACCCGACCGTCGCGAACGAAATGAAACCCCTCGCCAGGATCACCTTCATAAAACACTGCCTGGTTGCGTGCAACCCGCCGTTCCTTCGTGATCTGGTCAATCGCTTGCAAATCAGCCGGCGGCAAATCTTCAAACACGGGGATGCATCGCAAATATGCCAGTTCCACTCCGCTCACCGAACTTCGAAGTATACTTCAGGCAACAATTCGCCGTCCAAAATCACCCGCACCGTATAGCGCCCCGGTTGCCAGGGAGCATCTTGATCAGGACGCCACCCCATGGATGTAATCGCCGATTCGTATTCCTTTTTGGGATTCGAGGTCGTGGTCAGTTCCTGCAACAACACGCCGGACGGACTGATGTACTCGATCACTAAAGGCAATGACGCATCCGCGGTGCGGAAATTCAGATTGCGATAATGCACCTCGACAAAGATGCGCCGGGCCTGTCGAGTGAATTGGTTCTGGTAAACGCGCGATCCGACCAGCGGAATGGAACGGTCGGCTTCAAACAGTTTAACGCTTTTGATTTCCGCCCGCCGGACCGCGGGTTTGCTCGGAATGACCTTCGCCGGACCTGCCGGTGAAGTAGGTGCAGAGGGTTCCACTTTTTGCCGCGCCACAGATGCCGGCTTAAAAAATCCACTTCCCGCCAATACCTGATAACCGATATTCAAGCCATATCCCAGGATAATCAGCAACAGCAGACCGACCCAGATACCAGGCACGGAAAAGTAATCAAGCAGCCCGATCCCGTATCGGCCTTGTCTGAAGTAGGCCATCGCCCGCAATTTGCGATAACGGCTGCGCTGGCTGAACGTGGTCAAACGCCGCGAATGGGAAAGGATGTCATCGATTGCTTCGACGCAGCCTTCATAATCACGCGATTTGTACAGAATCCGCAACATTTCATCATTCGAGCTCTGCCAAGCAAACTCAAACAAGTCGCGATATTTTTTCAACTTCAGAAAATCCGTGTGTTCGGTTAACACATTTTTGACAAAGGCGGCACATTCTGCATAACGTCCAGCTTCATACAACGCATTGGCCGACTTATAATAATACTCCGCACCTTTACGCAGCAAAGGCGCCAGGCGGCTTTTTCGCTCGCGTTCACTCAAATCCGATTCAAATCGGGACATGTTGTTTTCCAGATAATCAATGCATTGCTCGTGTTTTCCGGCTGCCCACAGCAAATCGGCCTTCATCAGCAAATCGATCGTGCGGCCGCTGGCTGCGATCGCCTTGTCGATATTGCGAAACGCCTCGTCAATCTGCCCGCGCAGCAATGCCTTTTCGGCCGCTTCCCTCCAACTGGCCGAACTGTCAAATAGTTTATCTCGTTCCATCGTTGCCTCACTTGTCGATATTTTTGCCACGCTTTTTAATTCGCTTCACAAAAGCCTTAACCCTTTTTATTTATTTTTTGCGCCCATTTTCAGGCACAGCTGGACAAAACTCTGAAACAACGGCGGCCTATATTTGTTTTTGTGGTGGGCAATACTGAAATGACGGACAAATTTCATCCTTTTCAGATTCACAATCCTCAGCTCACCCATTGCAACGTCCCGCCCGATCAGCATGGGGGACATCACCGATAACGCCAGACCGGTCGCAACCACTTTCTTGATCGCTTCCATATTATTATACACCCCGTATGTTTGCCAATGCAGTCCCTGACTTGCCATCACAGATTCGAACAGCTCCCGGGTGCCGCTTCCCGGTTCGCGCACCACGAATTCCAGGGAATCGAGTTCTACTGGCCTCACCGACTTTGCATTTGCCAAAGGATGTGCCGGCCCGCAAACCAGCACCAGCTCCTCCTGCAAGAATGGTTCGCACAGAATCCCCGATGAATTGATCTTCCCTTCCACCAGGCCGATATCCAGTTGATCCAGCAACAGCAACTCTTCAATTTCCTTCGTATTATTCACGAAAGAAAACAATTCGGCCTGCGGTTGCTCTCGCACAAAGGCCACAAGAAGATCGGCCAGGATGCTGGCCCCGACCGTTGTGCTCGCGCCAATCCGCAAGCTGCCGCGCCGATGGCTCTCCCGCATCGATGCCTCCGCTTCCTGATTCAGATTCACGATATGCCGTGCATACGTCTCGAGTTTTTTTCCGGCGTCGGTAATAAAGAGCTTGCGCCCCAACCTTTCAAACAACTTGACCTGATAGTGCTGTTCCAGTTCCGCAATGGCCTGACTGACCGAGGGCTGTGCCATATGCAGTTTTTCGGCGGCCGCAGTCATGTTGCCCGCATCGCATACGCTGAGAAAAACCCCCAGATGTCTGAATCTCATGCCCCTCACCCCGAATTCACATAGCTAATTACCTATGTTTTTAATAAAATTATAGTATTTTACATATCATATTTCAAATGCTATCATCAAAACACAAACAGAAGGAGGTGGTCGCAATGAAAACCGAGCCGATGTATCAACGTCTTCCAGGCATTATCCTTGTGGCTATCCTCGCCACGACCGCCTTTTGGCTGGGACATCGGCTGCCGCTGGTCGGCGGCCCTGTGTTCGGGTTGTTGCTGGGACTGCTGCTGACACTGCGGCCGCAGGCACAACATTTTGAAGCAGGAATCGTGTTCGCGGCAAAAAATTTCCTGCAAATCGCCATCATTCTGCTCGGCTTCGAAATGAACCTGTTCAGCATCCTGACGGTCGGCGGACAATCTTTGTACATCATCCTCTTCACCCTTGCCGCCGCTTTTTTCACCGCCTGGTTTTTCGGTCATTATTTTCAGCTCTCCGGCAACACCAGTATCCTAATCGGCGTCGGTACCGCAATCTGCGGCGGGTCAGCCATTGCCGCCACCGCACCGGTCATCGCGGCCAGTGAAAAAGATGTCGCCTACTCCCTATCCACCATCTTCCTGTTCAACATCGCCGCCGTTCTGCTCTTTCCTGCTCTCGGACATTACTGGGGCATGAGCGATGCCGGGTTCGGCATGTGGGCCGGCACGGCGATCAACGATACCTCCTCCGTCGTCGCGGCCGGCTATTCCTTTAGTGAAGCTGCAGGAAATTTCGCCACCATCGTCAAGCTGACCCGCGCATTGATGATTATTCCGGTTACATTGGTGCTCGCCGTCCTCACGGCACGAACCGCCAGTCGCAAACAACCAGTCCGGCTTCGAAACATCTTTCCCTGGTTCATCCTGGGTTTTCTGGTCACAGCGCTCCTGAACACAAGCGGCACCGTTTCAGCAATACACGCCACATGGCTTGCGCAAGCAGGCAAATTTATGATTATCATGGCCATGGCAGCCATCGGTTTGAATACTCCGCTACATCAATTGACCAGCAGCGGCGTCAAACCGATCTTGCTCGGCTTGTCCTGCTGGTTGGCGGTATCCGTCGTCTCTGTCATCAGCCAACACTATCTGGCTATTTGGTAACGGAAAAGGCCGGGGAGGACTTGCGTCAAGCCAATCCTTCCCGGCCTCTTTATGTTATGCGCTTCAGCTTTGCCGCGCATGAAGTTTATTCAAATTCCAGGCCAGCAATACTTCCGTCCCTTCACTGTTATATGTCATCTTATCCGTCAAACTCAGCATCAGCGGGATACCCCGTCCCATCGCCTGATCCTCGCCAAAAGAAAACATTTCTTCCGGCATCGCACGCAGTCGCCGCAAAACAGCATTGCCGGCAAAGCCGATCCGCGATGTACGCACCCGCACAACCAGCCAATCACCAATCCTGTTGAAACGGATCCGTGCCCGGTGCTGACGGGGGATGCCATCCCTGCACTCCATCGCATTCGCCAGCGCCTCATTCACTGCGACTTCTTGCAAGGAGTGCGGCAAACCGGTTATTTCTGCCAACACTTTGGCCACTTGCCCTTTCAATCGGCGATAATCATCGAAACCATTCAACTTGATCATTTTGGGCCAACTATCGTTCATCAAGGGCTGCGGCAGTTTGTTGATCTGAATACAGACTGCAGTCGTGTCATGTGTTTTTTCAGTCCATTCCGGCAATGCCAAGAGCATCGATGAAATCTGCTGTCCATCGCAGCCCTGGCAAAGCGGCCGGTCAGCCAGCAATTCTTCGACACCATCCGTTGCAAAACAGATATGATCGCCTGCTGCAAGAGGCAATTTCTGCATCGTGTAGCGCCACAGCGAGTCTTTGCCGAGATAAGGGCCGCTAACCGACACCATGCCCTTTCTCGCCGCCATTCGCACCCAGAAGCGATCGATGCCTGCACTTGCATAACGCAATTCCGATACCTGCAGGTCAATCTCAAACGCAATCGCAGCAGCAAAAGCACTGGTGGAAAAATGCCTGGACACCTGCCGATTCAACCAATCCAGCTGTTCGGCCAGTGATGCGTCCAATTCAGCCGCTTCGTGCAGCAATACATTGATCGTCGATGTATAGAGCGCCGTTGTCAGTCCATGACCAGTCACATCCACCAGATAACCGCGCAACAAGTTCCCTTCATTTCGCCATTCCAGATGGTATAGGTCGCCGCTGATATCACCGCAGGGCAGAAATGCCGTCTCAATCGAAACAAACTCCGATTCCGCCGGACATGTCAGTTGCGCCCGCTGAATCCTGCGAGCAATCGCCGCATCCTGCGATCGCGCCTGCTCCTGTTGCAATTGTTCGGCAATATTGCGGTAAATCACCACAACTAAGCGGCGCGACTGATGGTTGATGATTTTGGCGCTGCGCTCCATGAACAGGAGCGTGCCGTCCTTATGCCGGAAGGTTCGGCGTGCAACTGGCAGGAATCCGTCGGCAAACAGTTTTGCATCATAGTAGTCCTGACTGTTCGGCGGTTCGACCAAGATGGCATTGCGCGACAGTGGCGCATCGGCCGGCAAACTGAAGCCAAACCATTCAGTGAAACGTTGATTCGCTTCAACGATCAACCAACTCGTAGGATCAATCAACACGACCGCTTCATAGGCCTGTTCAATCAACGCCTTGTATTTTTCCCGGCTGTCTTGCAGCTCTTTTTCCGCCTGCAACAAGCGGGTTTCAGTTTCAATCGCGCGAAAAGCACGTTCCAGCGTCGCCGGCAGCAAGTCAAGCAAGTCAAGACCCTTGACCAGATAATCGGCTGCACCCAGTTTCATCATTTCCACAGCCAGGCGTTCATCGCCCTGTCCTGTCATCATGATGAAATGAGCCTTGCACCCCAAATCGGTTAACCGCTGGATGACTTCGCGCCCGGTCATGTCGGCCAGTTTCTGGTCAAGCACCATCAAGCGTCCCGGTTCAGTCCGAGCAATTCCGATTGCAACCGCACCATTACCGGCAATCGCTACGTCATAGCCAGCCTTGCGCAAGTGACGGGCGATCAGATTTCGCAGGCCTTCATCATCATCGACCACCAAAACTCGTTTGTTTGTCGACGCGGTCCCGTAAACAGACTCGTCCATGCGTCGACTCCTTTTAATGAGTTCCGTGTACGGCAGGAACCTGGACGACAGCCAAAAACAGTCCCAGTTGCCTGATTGCATTGACAAACGCATCATAATCGACTGGTTTGGTGATATAGTTGCTGCAGCCGATCGCATGACATTTCTCGACTTCCCGCGGGTCGTCGGTCGTCGTGATCATAATCACCGGAATTTTCCTTAGTTCTTCATCCGCCTTGAGCAACTTCAACACTTCCGTACCATCAAGCTTTGGCATCCGAATGTCCAGCAGAAGAACGTAAGGAACGCCAATCTGGCGATGCGGCCCTTCACCCAGTCGAAACAAAAAGTCGACAATCGCCTGACCGTCTTTAAAATGCAGCAATTGGTTCGCAATTCCCGCACGCGCCAGATTTTTGCGGATCAGGCCAGCATGCCCTTCATCGTCTTCCGCAACGAGAATAATCACATCCTGATTCATGAATTCAGCCCCTTTTTGCTGTCATTTCGACTAAAAAAGCCTATCGGACCCGTGCGGCCGGCAATAACACAAAAAACCGGCTTCCTTCACCAGGTTTTGATTCCAGACGGATGTCGCCGCCCAAACGACCTAATATCTGCCGGACGATGGTCAGGCCGAGGCCTTCACCTTCGGTTTCCGTCGGATTCAAACGATGAAACAGTTCATAAATATTATTTTGATGCTCCGGTGCGATTCCAATGCCGTTATCTTCCACACAGTATACGCTGCGGCCCAATTCTGCGCCGCC
>CAZOJA010000060.1:0-11897 GCA_964579955.1 uncultured Veillonellaceae bacterium
TCGCCCCATCATTGGCGTCTTGCGGCGCATCCTGAACAAACGTCTTATCAATTTTCAGTTCGGAAATGGGCAACCGCTTCAAGTAAGCCAAAGAAGAGTAGCCTGTACCGAAATCATCAATCGAAAAATGCACTCCGATTGACGCCAATGCTTCCATTTTACGAATGACTGCGTCAAAATCGGAAATGACCAACCCTTCCGTTACCTCCAGAACAAGTTGTTGCGGATCGGCCCCGGATTCTGCCAACGTGTTTTTTACGCGCTCCACAAAGTCCCGCTGATGAAACTCCCTTGGGCTCACATTCACCGATACCGGCACACAGCGACCGCTGAGAGAAAGTCGGACAATAAACCGGCAGGCCTCTCTGAGAATCCAGCGCCCAATTTCCACGATCAAGTCGCTCTCTTCAGCCACTCTTATGAATACTGCGGGTGGAACGATCCCCCGTTCGGGGTGCTGCCATCTGACCAGCGTTTCATATCCGCACACTTTGCGTGTCGAATCAAACTGAGGCTGCACATATAACCGCAACTCTTTCGCTGCAATTCCACGACGCAGGTCAGCCTCGATGCTGTAGCGTTCCCGCACGGCATCATCCATCGCCGCTTCAAATAAAACCTTCTTGTTCCCCCCATCCGATTTTGCCCGCCGCAGCGCCGTATCGGCGCGCCGGAGCAAGTCCTGGGAAGATTGGTTTTCTGTCGCGGAGGCAACGGCTCCGCCAACGCTGAAACTGAGCAAGATTTCCTCTTGATTCAAATAATACGGGCGACTCAGTTCCCTGTGCACATCACGCATCAGTAAACGCGCCGACCGCTTTGCATCAGTTGTTGCCTGGCTGGGAAAACCGACGAAATAAGCAAATTCGTCCGCACCAAGGCGAATGGCCAGATCCGCCGGTCCCGCGAATTGGCGCAGCCGATCGCCGACCTGTTGCAGAATCTCGTCGCCCTGTTCCATACCCAGGGCATTATTGATTGTCTTGAAACGATCAATGTTCGCCAGCAACAAAACACCCGTCTGTTTTTCCGCCAACAACCGGCTCAGTTGTTCATGCAGTTGCGAACGGTTCCCCAGGCCTGTTAACGGATCGAGGCGCCGTAAAATGTCAGCCAAAGCATTGGCCTGTTTTGTCGCTTCGCAAAGCTTGCGATTCGTCTCCAGTAACACCTGCTCATTTTCCTTGCGTGAGGTAATGTCTTCCTTAATCGCCAGATAATTGGTGATCACGCCTGTAGCGCTGCGCACCGGAGCTATCAGTGCCGACTCCCAATAATAGCTGCCGTCCTTGCGGCGGTTATAGAATTCGCCATGCCATTGCCGGCCATTTTGCAGCGCTTCCCACATCGCTTGATAATCGTTGACGCTCATCTTGCCTGACTTGAGAATGCGCGGATTCAACCCGGCCGCTTCATCCGGCGAATAACCCGTTGTTTCTGCAAATTTGGCATTGGCATATTGAATGTTGCCTGACAAATCTGTAACCACGACAGTAAGCGGACTCTGTTCGACAATTTGGGAAAACAGCCGGATTTTTTCCTCCTGTGCGATCCGTTCGGTGATGTCCGTATGGGAACCGGCCATGCGATAAATCTTTCCTGCCGCATCACGAATGCCTGCTCCGCGCGACAAAATCCAGCGAAAACCGCCATCACGGCAGCGCATCCGAAATTCCACATGATAGCGGTCGATTTCACCTTCCAGGTATTGACGCAGGTTTTCCATGACGCGTGGTTTGTCTTCCGGATGGATGTTGTCGGAAAAAGCGGCAAAACTGCTGGGCAATTCCTCATCGCGATAACCGATGATTTCTTTCCAGCGAGGCGACATATACTGACTGTCATCCAACAGATTCCAGTCCCATATTCCGTCCTGGGCGCCCGCGACCGCCAGAGCAAATCGCTCTTCGCTTTCTTTCAGTTTGCGCCGGATCTTGTCAGGCTCTTTCATCCATCCAACCTCTTTTTTCTGGCAGTTATATCCCTGAGCTGTCTATCGGTTTGTTTCGAGAAGGAATCAGCTTTTTCCTGCGTAAGGAGTAAATGCAATTATTTTTCAAAAAATTGATTGACGGCACCCTTGCATTCTGTTAAAGTTAAATATGCGCGTTACTATACTTATAATGCGCCCCTGCCCAGGAATCGTTCCCGCGACCCGTGCCCCTTCTCCTCTTCTCGTTTTGCCTGCGGAGAGGTCGAAAGCCACGTTGTCCCGAGTCCGCGAAGCAGGATGACAGAGGAGGAAATTCCATGTTTGAAGACAAAACCCTTAAATGTAGAGATTGCGGCGTAGATTTTGACTTCACCGCCCGTGAGCAAGAGTTCTATGCAGAGAAAGGGTTCCAAAACGAGCCAGGCCGTTGCCCGACCTGCCGCGCTGCCCGTAAGCAAAGCGGTAACTTCGGCGGTGGTCGTAGCCAAGGTGGCGAGCGCCAAATGCATCCGGCCATTTGCGCCGAGTGCGGTTGCTCCACCGAAGTTCCGTTTGCCCCGCGTAGCGACCGTCCGGTTTATTGCCGCGACTGCTTCCAAAAATCGCGCGGTTTCGGTCAATAAGACTGAACTGAGCAACGCACGACGCGGAAGCAGGCTCCGGTTGAGTGCATAAGCGAAACATACAGGCCGTCCCGAAAGGGACGGCCTTGTTTTTTGTTGTTATCGGACGCAATTCTTTCCGCCATGCTTCGCGGCATACAAGGCTCTATCTGAAGCCTCGACCAAAGCCTGCGCATCGTCGTCCTGACCGGGAATCATGCTGGCGACCCCCAGGCTGATGGTCACCTTGCCATAAGGAGACTTGACATGCTCGATATCCAGGGCAAACACCTGCTGACGCAGCCATTCCGCAAGCACCTTCGCGCCTGCGGCATCCGTGTCCGGCAAAATGATGACAAACTCCTCGCCGCCGTAGCGGGCCGCAAAATCGGACGCCCGCTTGATGTTGTTTCGCAACGTACGGGCAACCTGAATCAGACACTCATCGCCTGCCTGATGCCCGTAGGTATCGTTGTAGGCTTTAAACCAGTCAATGTCGGCCATGATCACTGACAGCGGCATTCCCGCCCGTATTGCCGACCGCCAGCTGCGTTCATAATAATCGTCAAAATAACGTCGGTTGGCAATCCCTGTCAGACCATCCATCATGGCGATGATTTTCAGTTCCCGGTTGGCCGCTTCCAGTTCCTCGGTACGTTGGTCAACACTCTCCTGCAACTGCCGGTTCATCTGTTTCAGCAAGTAAGCGGACTGTTCCTGCTGCTCCAGCAGCCGCATCAGCAAGGCAAAAAACAGCGCGACCGATAAGATTCCCAGTAACGCGACCAGCCAATAACGATCCCTCAGGCGATAATATTCGGCAAACGCTACCTGCTCCGGCACGGAGATGAATAATATCAAGGGATATTCCGGCATCACCCGGTACACATAAATCCGGTTCAGTTGATCCAGCAACGAAAAGGCGGTATAAGAACCGCTTTTTTGCTGCTGAATCAGCTGAAAAACCTCCAGTTGGCTGATATCGTTGCCAACGTCCATCCTCTCCGCGGTCTGACGGACCCGGATAAATCCGTCCAACCCGACAACACTGACAGAAAAACCCTGTCCCAATTGCATTTTTTGATAAAATTTTCCGAAGTGAGCCGGATCGATAGCAATAGTCACTGTTCCGCCGAAGCTGCCGTCCGACTTGCTCAGTCCGCGGCTGACCGGAAAGACCCATCGCCCATTACCTGTTTCTTGAAATGGTTTGGCAAAATGGACACGGTTTTGAAATGTGCCGAGAAAATGTCGAAAATATTCACGATGTCCGTCTTCGGTTCCGACAAGCTCATGGCGGGAACTGACCACGACCCGGCCCTGTGCATCCGTCAACGATACAAACAGAAAAGACGATGAACGCAAACGCTGAATTCGCGCCATTATCGTCGGCGATATTCCCCCCGCTATTCGGTATTCTGTCTGGATTTCTCGCAACATTTCATCCACACCGTCTAAATCGCGGCGCACATTTTCTTCGAATGCTAAAAGAAGGTTCGAACCTTCACGGTTCACCATCTCACGATGATGAATATACTCATGGTTGTCCAGACGCAAAACAACTAAACCGATCAGCAGAATTAAAATTCCGGCCATAGCGGTCAATAGCACACGGATGCGGCGAAAATCGAGTCTGCCGATCATTTGGTCAAAAGTCAATCGCAATTGGTGGAGCACGAGAAAAAGCCCCCGAATCTTAGCCTTTACTCTCTACGTTCGTCAGAAACCCCTCTATTCCTGCATATTTTTCATTTATCAACTTATTGTTATGCTCGATTTATCGTCACTGCCTCACGGTGATACAGATCGCTGTAGCGTCGTCCTTGGCGCAATCTTGGATATCGGTTTCATTGAACAGATGGATGATTTTGTTCGCATGCATTTCAGTCCACAACTTTTCCGCATCAAAGATATCACTGATTCCGTCCGTCAAAAAGCAGATGGAATCCCCTGTCGCCAGTGACAACCGGCTCATCTCATACACTTCGTTCTCGTGAATTCCCAGGTATAGGCCGGGCGCCAGAATGCGCTCCGCATTGACCAGAAACTGGTTGATCCCGGCTGCCGAGAAGCGTAGCTCCGCCTGAGCAAAATCCAATTCAAAACCAATCGCAGCCACAAAGGTGCTTTCATCGACATAACGCGGAACGCGCCGGTTGAGCCAGGCCAGTTGTCCGGGCAAATCGAGCGGTTGCGGCAAATCGACCAGTTCACGCAGCAAAACGTTGACCGCCGCCGTCTGCAAGGCTGTCGCCATCCCATGACCGGTGATGTCCAGCAGGAATCCTCTTAGCACCTGGCAGTGTTCCTGCCATTCCATATAGTATAAATCCCCGCTGACGAACCCTTTCGGCTTGAAGACGGCAGCGATGTCAAACCGTTTTGAACGGGGAATTTCCGGCAATAGTTCCCGTTGTACCTGCGCGGCCAGCAGCAATTCTTGATGCATTTCCCGCTGCTTCAGCCTTTCCTGCGTGACATCCCTGAAAGTAGTCAATTGATAACGGCGCCCCTCCAGCAGGATCAAGGTCCCTGTCCGCTCGACCTCACGGATTTTACCGTTATCGGTGCGGATTTTTCGCAGATTCGGTGCCAAAACGCCGTTTGCATGCACTTCGTCCAAATACCGTAAAATATTGATTTTCTCGTCCACAAACAGTTCGAAGGCGTGTAAAGGCTGTGCCAGCGGAAATGTATAGCCCGTCAATCTTTCAAAGGCCGGGTTTGCTTCCACCACTTCCAGTTTCTCGATATCGATTAACGCGACGGCGTCATAACCCTGCATCATCAGTGCGCGGTACCTTTGTTCACTTGCCTGCAGCGCCAGTTGGACCTGTTTGCGCTGCGTGATGTCCCGGCAAAAACAGACCATCAGCGGCGAATCCCCGCTAACCAGCGTCGCGGTGATTTCGACATCGAATATACTGCCGTCTTTGCGGCGATGCCGCACTTCGAACCGCTCCGACCCGTTCTGCATGATTCGGGCAATACGGGCAACGGTTTCTTCATTCGGCTCATCGGCATCGACATCGCGGATTTGCAGCCTTAGGAATTCTTCGCGCCGATATCCGCTCATCCGGCAGTATGCCTCATTCACATCCACCATCCGTCCGTCGGCATCTACTACCCAATAGCCGTCATCCGTCGTCTGCAAAATCGTCCGGTTCAACCGTTCACTGGCGCGCAAAGCAACTTCCGCCTTTTGTCTGTCAGTTTGCCGCCTGTATTCCAGCATGGAAAAAACCACCACCAGCAAAGACCCGATTGCTGCAATCCAGAGAAACGTGTTCCGCCTCTCACGATATTCCGCCAACGCGAACTCCGTTTCATAACCGACTTGGACAATCAGCGGAAAATCGTTCATCGCCCGGTAACTGAAAAACCGATCGATGCCATAGTGAATGCCCGGCGATTGATAAGAGCCGCTGCGACGTTGCCCCAGGGCTTTGAACAAATAGCCGCCGGTGACATCCTGCCCCAGTTCGTTCATTCTTCCGTTCCAGCTGGCGCGCACGAATCCATCCTCGCCGACGACTCGGACCAGACGACCGGGCTGCAACTCCATCTCGCGATAGAAGCGCGAAAAATATTCCGGATCGGCCGCCAGCGCCACCACCCCGCCAAAACCGCCGCCCGGCGCCTCAATTCGCCTACTGAGATAAATGGCGGTTTTGCCGATAATCCGTCCCATCATCGGCGGACTGATATGAATCTGTCCCTTTTCATTCAATCGATGCATTTGAAAATAACTACGATCTGCATAACTTGCATCGGCAGGCCCTTGATAGGTACTGCGGACAATCTTCCCATCCGCATCGAGAATCAGGCTCTGCAGAAGTAGCGGGTTGGACAGCACCGATTGCATGGCGGTGCCAACCGCGGGGGTAAATCCAGCCCGTTCATACTCGGATTTCATCAGCAGCAATTTGGCATCGGCGGCGATTAACGAGCTGCGCACATGTTCTTCCAGACTGCGCGTCAGTTGATCGTTGTTGCGGTTGATTTCGCGAATCTCCAGTTCGTAATTCTGGTTCACAATCGCTGCCGTTGCCAACCAGATTGCAATAACCAAAATCGCGCCATAGCCCAGAGGCGAAAGATCTCTTTTCAACGTTTGAGGCATTATCGCTCTTTCTCCCCCGGCAACACGGATTTACGAATCTTCCAGGCCAGTAACAGTTCCGTTCCTTCTGAATTATATAGCATCCTATCCGTTGTCGACAGCATGATCGGAATGCCGCGCCCCATTCCGGCATCCTCACCGAATTCGAACATCGTTTCCGGATGGGCCTTTAAACGGCGCAGCAGCGCGTTTCCGGCAAAACCGATCCGCGACGTTTTCACCCGGACGACCAGGCGATTGCCGAACAGGTTGAACCGGACCCGGGCCTGGTGGCTTCGGGCCTTGCCGTCCCGGCACTCCAAAGCGTTGGCGATCGCCTCGTTCACTGCAACTTCCTGTATTGAATGCGTTTTTCCGGTCACTTCCGCCAAAACGTTGGCGATTTCGAGCTTAAGTCGGCGATAATCCTCAAACCCATTCAGGCGGAGCGTCTTCGGCCAAACGTCGGCAAGCAGCATGGCCGGCAGTGCCTTGACCCGGATGCACAGAAGGGTGGCATCATCAAACAGGTTCGACAGTTTCGCCAGAACCTCCGAAAAACCGCAAACTTGGTCGCAGGTGGCAAACGTCCCTGCTGCTGTCCCTGCCACAGCCTTTTCCAGCCCATCGGTGGCGAAACAAATCTGATCGCCGGCTGAGATCGGCAAACTTTGCATCAGATAAACCTGTTCCGGATCAATTCCCAGGTACAAGCCTGGGGTCAGGATTTTTCCGTTCACTTTGCCGGTCTGGATCCAGAACCGGGTAATTCCTGCACCGACATAACGGATCTCCCTCATTTGAAGATCGAGTTCAAAGGCAATCGCCGCTGCGAAGGCTCCGCTGGCAAATCGACCGGAAATCTGGCGGTTCAGCCACTGGACCTGTTCCGGCAACGACGCATCCAGTTCCGCCACCTCATGCATCAACACGGTGATCGTTGACGTGTACAGGGCCGTTGTCAACCCGTTGCCGGTGACATCGACCAGGTAGCCCCGCAGCAGTTGACCCTCGTTGCGCCATTCCAGATGATACAGATCGCCGCTGATCTCCCCGCTCGAATAGATTGCTGATTTAAAAGCTACATACTCAGAGTCTTGCGGCGAGCGCAACTGCGCCTGCTGGATCTGTCGGGCAATTGCCGCATCCTGCAAACGTGCCTGTTCCTGTTGTAATTGCTCGGCAATATTGCGATAAGTGACCATGATCAACGTTTTCGATTGGTGGGTGATCAGCTTGGCGCCGCGTTCCATGAACAGCAAAGAGCCGTTCTTGTGTCGAAACGTCCGCCGGGCCACCGGTAAAACGCCCGCTACAAAAAGCACGGCATCATGGGCAGCCTGAACTTCCGGGCCGTCAACCACAATCGCCTCGCGCGACAGCGGAGCATCCTCCGGCAGTCTGTAGCCGAACCACTCGCTAAAACGCTGGTTGACTTCCACAATCTGGCCGCTGTCCGGTTCGATCAGTGCGACGGCTTCAAACGCCTGATCGATCAACGCTTTGTATTTCGCCTCGCTTTCACGCAACTGGCGCTCAGATTGGCGCACCATTTCATCGGCCTGTTTTTCGGCGTGGATATCGGTGAGGGTACCGACCACCCGGATGATAGCGCCGCTTTGATCGCAAATGGCTGCCGCCCTGCTGCGCACCCAGCGGAAATCGCCGTTTCTGCAAAGCAACCGGAACGTCTCGTTGAATGTCGCCGCCGGATTTTGTATCAACAGACTGCGCGCCTTGTCGACGCGGGGCAAATCATCGGGATGAACCCGCTGCTGCCAGTCCTGCCAGTGCCGGGAAAACTCGTCTTCCTCGTCATAGCCGACAATGCGGCGATAGCGCTCAGAATAGTATCGTTTCCCCGTTGCCGCATCCCAATCCCAGATGCCGTCAGCCACCCCGTCCACGACCAGCTTCCAGCGTTCATCCTCGCCTCGCTTCTTCGCTGCACTCCGGATCGCCCATCCCATGAACAGCAGGATCATCAAGCTGGCCAATCCAGCGCCAAGCAGATACCGCTCTCGTCGTTCACGAAACTCGGCCAGAGCCGGCTCCACATCAATTCCGGCAACTACAACCATCGGATAGTCGGACATCGCCCGATAACTGACATAGCGCAACACCCCGGTTACTGCAGAAAATGGCATGAAACTGCCGCAGGATCTTGCCGGCAACTGTTGGCTGAACAGCTCATTTCCAGAAACATTCCTGCCCACCATCGAATCATCGGTATCCCAACTAAGCCTGACGATGCCGTCGCGGCCAATCAGACGGACAAATTGTCCCGGTTTGAAATTCATCGTGCGATAAAATTGATGAAAATAGTCCTGATCCAGGGCCATGACAACAACCCCGGCAAACTGGCCGTCCGGATGATTGACCCGTTGACTGAAATACATGGCGGATTTTTTTGTCAACAGCCCGACAATCGGTTCGCTAATAAAAGTCTTACGCTGATTTTCCGCAACATGGGCTATAAAATAAGAACGAAAAGCAAAACTCTGCCCCGGCGCGCCGGGAATCACACTTTGCACGATCTTGCCCTCGGCATCGAGCAATAGCACTTGCGCCAGCAACGGACTTTGTCTGGTTTGATCCAGGATGGTGCGGACCGCCGGAGTTACTCCGGCCCGCTCATATTCTGCACGAACCAGCAGCAGCTGCTGATCAACGGCAAGGAACGAACTGCGGACATGAGCCTCGAAGGCGCGCACCAACTGGTCATTATTGTGCTCAATCTCCTCGACAGCCTGTTTATAATCCAGCTGGATCATCGTGGCGACCGCTAGCCAGATCGCCAGCAGCAAGCCAATGCCATACCCGAGCTGAGAATGATACCGAACAATGCTTTGTCTGATGTTCGAATGTCGATCCTGCTGCATCCGCTATACAATCCTCTCTACTATATATAGATAAATCGGACCAGGCCATTTAACCACTTTCTTGTTATTCGTTACAATCAAAACAATCTCCTGTTGACAGTTCTTTATGAAATCAAAAACTGATCCGCCACGACAGCGTAGAAAAGGACCTGAGCGATGCGCTCAGGTCCTTTTCGTTTCTCTTTACCAACTGCCGCTACACATGGAATTTGGACATCGCCTGCTGCAAGCCTTCAGCTAATTTGGCCAGCGCCTGGCTCGATGCCGCAATCTCCTGCATCGACGCCGATTGCTCCTCGGTCGCCGCCGAAACGTTCTGCGATTCGGCTGCCGCATCGCGGCTCAGATTCTCGACTTCCTTGATTGAGCTGACGATGCGCTGGCTGCCCACCGCTGCTTCATTGACCGCCTTGGCAATCACCGCCACCTGTTCAGTCACCTGGTTGATCTGGCTGTTGATCGCGGCAAAATTATTGCCGGCCACATTGACAAGTTCCACGCCTTGCGTGATATCGCGGATTGCTACGTCGATCGCCCCGACCACATTGCCGATACTGCCATGGTTCTTATCAACCAGGCCCTTGATCTGATGCGCCGCCGCTTCCGACTGTTCCGCCAGCTTGCGCACTTCTTCCGCCACTACGGCAAAGCCGCGCCCCTGCTCGCCGGCCCTGGCCGCCTCGATGGCGGCGTTGAGCGCGAGCAGATTGGTCTGGCCGGCAATCGTTGAGATCAGACCGACAATCTCACCGATCTGCGCCGAACTGACCTTCAGTTCCTCGGCGGCCGCCTGCGCCTGCTTGGAACCGGTGCTGACCGCCCCCATCTGACTGACGGCTGTGTCAATCGATTTTTTGCCTTCGAGGGCGGCCTTGGCCGTCTGATTGGACAGTGTCGCCATTTCCCCCGCGGTTGCTGCCACTTCTTCCATGGTCGCGGAAATCTCTTCCACAATCGCCGAGGTTTCGTTCACCGCACCGACCTGTTTTTCGCTGCCCAGAGCCACCTGTTGGATGGACTGCGCCACATTGTTGGCCGCTTCCGCCGATTGCTGGGAACTGGCGGTCAGCTGTTCGCTGGAGGCAGCCAATTGCTCGGAGGACTGCGACACCTGACGGATCAGGCCCCGCGTGCTGCGAATCATTTTGTCAAACGAGCGGGCCATGTCACCGAATTCATCGCCACGCGACAAGAATTCCTTATCCATGTCCCTGTCAAAATAGCCTTCAGCCATTTTATCCACTCGTTCAATCACCGATTTGAGCGGTTTGGTCACCAGTCTGGTCAGGACCACACTGACCAGGATACCCAGTGCTAAAGAAACAACGGTCAAAATCAACATGACCTGGCGCAAGGCAGAAGCGTCTTTGTCCGCCCTGTCTAGACGGTTGTCGGTAACCGTGTTTGCCTCTTCGAGAATTTCCGCAACTGCCTTTCCAACCGCTTCGGAAAATGGCACCAGTTGCCTGCCGATTCCGATGAATTTCTGTTCAAGCAAACCCAGACTGGCCATCGTGGCGTTCGGCAGTTTCTTCGCATCATGATATTCCTTGACCGTAGGAAACAACTGTTTCACTACGCCATCTTTGTATTTGACCAAATTTTCCTCGGCTCGTGCAGACATTTCTTTGACTTTGGGGTTGATTGTTAATTTACTGATCTCGCCTAAGCTTTTAAGGGCATCGTTAAACTTTTGCTCCGATTGTTTGGCAAAGGTCTCATCCCCGTAAACCATGTAGCCGCGAGCCGCCAAAACACCGGCAACAAAGTCGGCTTGGGCTTTGACCGCCACATCGGCTCGCTTGCTGGCTCGTGCCAGGTCGCTGGTCAAAACATCCAGATCCGTCGCTTCATAATATGAATATCCGCCCATAAAAAACATAATCAACAGGACGATCCCGAATCCCAGCGCAATTTTAGCCCCGACTTTCATCTGCATTCTGCTTCACTTTCCTTTCGCCTTCTCGAAATACGCAGATCAATTGCACCATTTTCATACTTATTCGCAGGATCTCCCATCAATAAAACTGTTAGTTAATGAAGTTTCGCGAATTTATGTGTTCAATAATTCTTGCGCCTCCTTTCATGCCACTCAAAATCGATGGATTTATCGCAATATTTAAAATTCAACAAACTACCTCTTTTTCCTTGCCAGACATTGCATCACCGCATTTTGTAACTAAAAAAAACCGCTACCGATAGGCAGCGGTTTTCGCTTGAATTCCAGTTTCCGTTTGGTTCTTCTTATCGCCCCAGCATAGCGGCCAATGCCTGTAATTTCTGCACCCGCGCATCGGTCGGCGGATGGGTGCTGAACAGGCTCGTCAGCCACGATCCGGCGCCTGCAAACGGGTTGACGATAAACATGTGTGAAGTGG
>CAZOJA010000061.1:0-11840 GCA_964579955.1 uncultured Veillonellaceae bacterium
ACAACCTTCGCCCAGCTGTCATTCAAATAACTGCGGATAACCTGTTCAAACCAGAACCCGCATGATGCGAACATCATGCGGGTTCTTCGTCTGGTTGCCCATAGAAAACGACAAGGTTCATAAACAATGTTCACCACCGCTGCGGGCCTGACGCAGCAATGTGTCAAACGGCTCTACGGTAAACCCCACCGACAGCATCCGGTTGATCAGGCCGTCACGATTGCGTTCCCACTGAGAAAATGCCCATTCGCTGTTCTTTTTGCCGGGAAAGGCGACAAGAATGACGTTGATTTCTTTTCCCGCACAGTCCTTAGCCAGTACAGCCGCCAAAGCAGGGCGAGAAAAATCAAACTCTGTCAGCGGCTGTTGCGGCATCATCAATGCAGTGAACTCTTCGATTGCGGTGCGAGCATGAGCCACTGCGCTTGCCCGGTTATAGGAAAATTCGGCCAGTTCCGCCGGTGCTGATTCCCCCTGCCCATAGACCAGCATGATAGCACCAAAAAAAATGAACATCAGGATTCTTCTTACCTGTTCTTGCATCAGCAGCACCTCCCCGATTTATTTTTCTTCTGCATACTTCTGCACAGCAGACAAGATTCCTCTTAGAATCTCAGATTGAAGGGAATGTTATTTCTGCAGCAACAGGGTTAGTTCATTCGGTCGTCGAACTTATCAATATGACAATTTATGTTGAATGGAAAATGCTAACAACTGAAAGTGCGAGGTGATTATCATGGCAAAGATCAAAGCCCACGCCAAACGACTCCGGATTTATATCGGCGAAGCCGACTCCTGGGAAGGCAAGTCACTTTACAAGGCGTTGGTGCTAAAAGCCAAAGAGCTGGATCTTGCAGGCGCAACCGTTTTTCAGGGCTGCATGGGCTATGGCGCCAACAGTCGGATCCACACCGCCAGTCTGATTGATATGTCGGCTGATTTGCCAATCGTGATCGAGATCATCGACAGCGCCGAATACATCGAGAGATTTATCCCTTTCCTGGACAAAATGGTCAAGGAAGGCATGGTGACCCTCGACGATATCGAAGTCATCAAATACGGCAAAAAACCGCCAGTGCGTTAGCACAGGCGGTTCAAGGAGCAACCAGCTTGGAAACACTTATAATGATTGCCATCGGCGGTGGAATCGGGTCAGTCACCCGCTACCTGACTTCCGTGTGGGCCGCCGGAAAGTTCGGCGCCGACTTCCCCTATGGAACGCTGATTGTCAATGTCGTCGGCTGTTATCTGATCGGATTGTTCATGGTCATTGCCACGGAACGTTTCATTTTGCCGCCTCATGTGCGCCTGTTGGTCGCCAGCGGCTTTTTGGGCGGCCTGACCACATTTTCTTCGTTCGGCTATGAAACCCTCAAGTTGATGCAAGACGGTGCCTTATTTCCCGCCATCCAAAATATCGCCGCCAATCTCTTTATCGGGCTGTCCGCAACCTGGCTCGGCATCATCTGCGCCCGCAGCCTTTAGGCCAACGAGCCGCGATTCGCCTGCTCCACCGCCCGTCGCTTGAACAGAGGGACATGCATCAACAGATCAAGAAACGGTACGTTTAGCAGCGGCTTTGCCGCTGCTTTTTCCGTGCCGCGGCTGATCCTTCCTTGCAGAGCCAGCTCGCGCCCCGCCTGCACAAAACTCGCCAAAACTTGTTGAACCAAGGGATCATCGGTTTTCTCCAACTGCATCGCCATCTTACGCACCAGCGTCCCGACGATCGATACATCGACGTAACGGGCAAACATTTTGAAATATGCCAGAGTATTTTTCACCGTTTCCTGCTCGATATTGGCGCAAAGCGTCATGACAACAAATGGTTTGCCGATCACTTGTTTATCGACAGGATGAAATATCAGGCCGCTTTGGGTCAAGCAAAGGCCCGGGGCGGTGCCGGTACTGTTAAAACGGTCCATGAATGTCTTCAACAAACCGGTAACACCGAATACATAGACCGGCGAACCGTATACGACGATATCCGCCGCCCGCATTTTTTCAAATATCGACTTGACATCATCCTTGTCGTCATAGACGCAACGGCCGAATGTCGCTGTCTTGCCGCAATGGTCACAGGCCAGACAACGATTGATTTTCTTTTCAGCCAACACGACGGTTTCAAATTCAGCGCCGCAGGTTGTCGCGCCCTCGGACAACTTGTCGAGCAATATTTGGGTGCAACCGTTCCTTCCCCGGTGACTGCCGTTGATCGCCAATATTTTCACAGTAATCCCTCCCTGAATCAATCCTCTTGATCGCCAATTCAAGCAAATCAAACATCCGTACCGCGTCAGCCAGAACTGCTTCCGGTTGACGGTTTATAATCAATGGCGGCGACCAATATTCGGTAAATGCGTCGATAATCAGGCCAGCGGTGCCCTCCACTTCGATCGATGCAGTAACCTCCGCCTGCTGCACACCCTGCGTCAGCAATTGTTCGGTTTTTTGCCGCAAAATTCTGCGGATTTCCTGGCGCATGTTCAGGTTCTTCTTGCCAACATAGCGAAACGTATTCACGTCGCCGATGATCTCCAGCGCGCCGCGATTTTGCCGCATCAATAGATTTACCCTCTTCACATGGTTCAGCAACAACTCCCGCAGTTGCGTCAGCGGTGACAAGGCCGGGTCGGTTACCGCTTCCGCCGAAGCTTTGGCCAAATCCAGAATATAGCCGGCATACGCATCAATGAGGGCTTCTTTATTGGCAAATTCGTTATAAAGCGTCCCCACGCTGCAACCTATCTCTCGCGCTATATCCTGCATGGTCGTGCGATTGATCCCGTTTCGGTCGATCAACGCAATGAACGCGTTGAGAATCTCCAGACGACGTCCGCTCATCATACCACCGCCCAATATGAACTTTTGAATTTTTTATTATTTTATTCAAATTATAAAATCATCCGTTGTCGTTGTCAAGAATCCTCGATCAGCCGAAAATTTGCAACCACAACACTCCGACAACCGTCGTCACGAGCGTTAACGGAAAACCGACAACAAAATAATCCCAGGCGCTGATTTCCACCTGCTGTCTCCTGGCAATCTCGACAACGATCAGGTTGGCAATCGATCCGGTAATCGTCAAATTTCCCGCCAGTGTCGAAAACAAGGCCAGCGCTTTCCACCAAAGCTCCGGTTGCGACGCTGGAAGAAAAAATTTCAACAGCAATACTGCTGGCACATTGCTGACGAGATTGGAGACAAGAGCCGTCACTGCGGCAAAAATCCCCAGGCTGCCAAATCCACCAAATGAGAATAGCCGCAGAATATGTTCCATCATCCGGCTTTTCTCCACACCGGCCACAATGACAAACAACCCGATAAATACAATCAGCAGGTTGAAGTCGATACTGGTATAAACCTTGTTCGGCTTGATCCGACGTGTAACCAGCAGAAATGCCGCCCCCACTGCCGAGGCCATGGCCAGTTCGACACCGAAGATATACGCCAGCAAAATCGCCGCCAATGTCAATAGGCTTTTTCGCACCAGATAGGGGTGAACGGCTGCAACGACCGGAGCTTGGCAACTCCATGCCAGCGCCAGTTCCCGGCGATAAAACCAAGCTAGCGCCAGATAAGTGCAGACAAGCCCGATTGCCGCTACCGGTGCAGCTGCGGAAAAATAACCGACAAAGGAAAGCCCGGACAACCCGCCGACCAAAATGTTCTGCGGATTTCCCAGCAGTGTCGCCGCGCTGCCGATGTTCGAAGCCATCGCCACCCCCAAAAGATGCGGCGCCGGATTGCAGCGGGTCCGTTCGCAAATCTGCAGTACCACCGGCGTGAACAGCAGACAGACGATATCGTTGATCGCCACCGCCGAAGCAAGCCCGCTCACCAGGATCGTCGCCGCCAGCAGTTGACTTCGCGACCTGACTCCGCTTGCCACCAAGTTTCCCAGCATGTCAAAGAATCCGGCCAGCTTGAGGTTCGCCACCACCACCATCATCGAGAACAGGATGATGATGGTGCGGAAATCCACTGCCTGTCCAGCTTCCTCAAAGGTCAGCACACCCGCGCCGATCATCGCCACCGAACCGACAATCGCTGCGCCGGCCCGGTCCACCCGAAACAGCGGACTTTTCCCGAGCGTAAAGATGACCAGCACGGCCGACATAATGATGCCGGCCCAAATCATTTGTGTTGTAGCTCCCATCACGATTCAGCCTTCACTTGGATCGCAGCGATTCTTCTTAATGATATCCGCTCAATCCAAACAGACATCTTCTCCGTTGAGGATTTTCTTCATGTTCTTCATAGGACACATTTTGCCGCACATAGTGCAGGTGTCTTCGTGTTCCGGTTTGGACGAATCACGATAACGCTGCGCTTTTTCCGGGTCAATCGACAGTTCGATCATTCGGCGGAAGTCAACCGCCGCCCTGGCCATGCTCATCGCATTATCCCAGTCACGTGCGCCGGGAATCCCCTTGGCGATGTCGGCGGCATGCGCAGCAATCCGCGAAGCAATGATTCCTTCCTTCATATCGTCGAGATCCGGCAGACGCAGGTGTTCGGCCGGGGTCACATAACAAAGAAAGTCAGCCCCGTTTGCCGCAGCGATCGCTCCACCGATCGCGCTGGTGATATGGTCATAGCCGGGCGCCACGTCGGTGACGAGAGGACCCAGCACATAAAACGGCGCGCCATGGCAGAGACGTTTCTGCATCATCATGTTGCCGGCAATTTCATTGATCGCCATGTGTCCGGGACCTTCGATCATCACTTGGACGTTGCGGGCCCAGGCGCGTTTGGTCAGTTCGCCGAGAGTAATCAGTTCTTCCACCTGCGAGGCGTCGGTCGCGTCATGAATCGACCCCGGCCGACAGGCATCGCCTAGGCTGAGCGTCACGTCATATTCCACGCAGATGTCCAACAAACGGTCGTAGTACTCGTAGAACGGGTTTTCCTGGCGGTTCATCTCCATCCAGGCAAATAAGAGGGAGCCGCCGCGCGAAACGATATTGGTCAGCCGCTTGTTGCGCTTGATCCGCTCTGCCGTTGCCAAGTTCATGCCACAATGAATCGTCATGAAGTCCACGCCATCTGCAGCATGGGTTTCGACAACCTTGAAGAACTCATCCACGGTGATATCTTTCAAATCTTTGTCAAGCAATCCGACCGCATCATACATCGGCACCGTACCGATCATCACCGGCGAGGCCTCAATCAAACGACGGCGGAACGTCTGTGTCTTGCCAAAACAACTCAAATCCATGATCGCTTCCGCTTTCAGCTCAATTGCCTTAAGCGCCTTGGCCAACTCAAGGTCGAGATCGCAACAGTCTTTGGACACGCCGAGATTGACATTGATTTTAGTCCGCAGGCCGCTGCCTACACCTTCAGCATCGAGATTCCGGTGGTTTTTGTTGGCGGGGATCACGACCTGTCCGTTAGCCACCAATTCCCGCAAACGTTGCTGATCCATTTTTTCCTTAGCAGCGACAGTCTTCAGCTGCGGTGTAATAATCCCCTTCTTGGCGGCATCCATTTGTGTTGAATAGTTCATCGTCATCCCCAACTTTCTTTTTTTTCGCACACAAAACACAAAAAAAAGAGAGCAGTGCAGAAAAGCTTGCCCTCCGGTATCCTTTGCAATCGCTTCCCTACGGTGGTCTTAACCACATCAGGTTCCAAGGGTCGGAATCTTCCTCTCAGCCTTGCGGCCCCCCCAGCTTACTGCTCTATTTATTTCATCTGTATTGTATTCCTCGGGCGGCAAAAAGTAAAGCCCAGGTTAATTTTACGTGGCGGCCCCCAGAACCTATTTTTTAATTTATTAATAGATTTATTTTAAAATATATTGATTTTAAATAGATATAATAGTATTATATCTATAAATTATGTTGGGAGTTGATGAACGTGCAACGCAATCAATTAATCGCCGCGGCATCCGTCTGCGACCTCAAGCGCGGTTACATTTATGCCTCGCCACAGGATCGCTATCTCTGCCTCTGCTGCGGATTCAAAACTGAGCCAGGTCAGATTTATCGAAGCGGCGAGGCCTTTTATGACGCAGAAAAATTCATGCGCATCCATGTGGAAAACGAGCATGGCTCGCCACTACAAATCTTGCTGCAACTTGACAGGCGCTGGACCGGCCTGACCGAATTGCAGACCCAGCTTATCGGTTTATTCGCCAGCGGGGTCAGCGACCTGGAAATCGCCGCTCAACTAGGCGCAGGCAGCGTGTCGACGATTCGTAACCACCGGTTTTTGCTGCGGGAAAAGCTGAAACAGGCAAAAAGTTTTCTGGCGATTGGCGAATTGATGGAGGAACAGTCGCAAATAAAAAGCACCGCCCCCAGCGCAAAAATCTCGACTGCGGTTCCGGCTGCAGAACAAAAAGTCCTTGCGACATATTTCCCGCAAGGATTGGATGGTCCGCTGGCAACCTATCCCGGCCGGGAAAAACGTCGCTTGATTGTCCTTAAGCAACTCGTTGAAAGGTTTTCTCCCCATCGCACCTATAACGAAAAGGAAGTCAACGCTATCTTATCCGCTGTTTATGAAGACCATGTCCTACTACGACGTCAATTAATCGATTACGGATTCTTGTCGCGCCGCCCCGACGGCAGTGAATATCGCCGCAATAGTGCTGCAGCTACGCCACAGCAGAATAACGAGGAGAGTGAAACAATGGACCCTGAACGCAAAAAAGCGCTGCTGCGCGAATATAAGGAAACCCCGCTGCCCATGGGGGTGTTTCAGATCAAAAACAACGTCAATGGTAAGCTTTTGCTGCTGAAAGCACAAAATCTGCCTGGCATCATCAACCGGCATCAGTTGGAGCTGCGACGCGGCTTGCACCGCAATCCCCAACTGCAGGCTGACTGGAATCACTATGGAGAAGCCGCTTTTTCATTCGACATCCTCGCCACAATAAAACCCGAAGAGTTCTTGCCGGAATACTATCCAACCGCAGTCAATGACATGTTTGAGGCTTGGTTGGAAAAGTTGCAACCGTTTGGCGATTCCGGCTATAACAAGCTGAACTGAACATGTCTTCAGTATCTGTCTACTAGTCAAAATAGAGTTGCGCTTTGGCCGAACGCTTCACAATCTCCAGCCACTGTTTGCAGTTATGCGCTGCTTCCGGACTGATCTCGAAAGCCTTGCGCACCGTTTCCACCGCCCGAGACTGAGCGCAGTTCTCATATTCGTCGACAAATCCAATTGCCATCAAATTGGAATACACTATCTTTCGCGACAAATCATCGACAAATACGTTGCAATAGTCCGATACGGACTCGCGCTCATGGTGCTGACGCCAATCTGCAATCCCCGTTTCCTGTGAAAAGTTCTCCAGCATTTTAATTTCTGGCAAACCCAAACTGCCGTCTGTAGTCGCAACCCAATAAGCTAGCGCCATGAATGACTCCCTTTCCACTCGATTCGCTAATAGATCCAACAGCATCCGATCTTCCCCCTTCTTCTTTTTTAAGCGCCTCTTGCCGAACTGCCCACTTTCATTTATCATTGTAGTCGCGAATAATTTATATTTCAAACACCAAATTCATCTACTTCCTATACTAAATTAATATAGTTATTGGAGATGCCAGATGGATGTACGGCAATTAAAATACTTCCAGGCAATTGCAGAGGAAGGCCAAATCTCCAGAGCGGCAAAACGGTTGAACATGGCGCAACCACCATTAAGCCAACAGTTAAAACTGCTTGAAAGCGAACTTGGCGTAATGTTGCTCGAAAGAGGTCCGCGACAGATCAAGTTGACGGAAGCCGGCAAATTACTTCAGGATCGTGCTACACAAATCATTGATCTGCTTAATGCAACGACTACAGAACTGCAACAGCTGAACTCCGGAGTACGCGGCACTTTGTCCATTGCTGCCGTGGCATCGGCCGGCACAACCTTTCTGCCGCAAAGAATCCGCAGTTTCCTTGCACAATATCCCGGCATCACTTTTCAGTTTTGGGAAGGCAACAGCGCACGGATTTTGGACTTAGTACACAATGGTGTTGCAGAAATTGGCATCGCCCGGGCGATTTATGACCCTGACATATTCGATGCCCACGAATTGACACCTGAGCCAATGATTGCTGCACAAAGACCAGCTGACGACAACTCGTCGAAATTCGAACGCATTCTCAACCTGAGCGAACTGCAGGACAAGCCGCTGTTAATCCTTCGCAGCAACGAGACGATAATCACGGACGCTTGTCATAAAGCCGGATTTCAACCTAACATTCTCTGCCGCGGCGATGATGTCCGCTCACTGTTGGCCTGGGCGGATGCAGGAATCGGCGTGGCAATCGTACTTAAGTCAGCAATCGGGCTTGTACCCAACTACAGCCTTGTTTGTCGGGAAATTGACGCCCCTTCGCTAGCAATCCAAATGGCAATCGTCTGGCACCGCAAACGCCCATTGTCTGTGGTGGCCAAAAATTTCCTTGCCAACCTGCTGGCTGTGCGCAAATAAAAAGGAGGCCCCATGTCGTTTCTACATGCTCTTGGCGGACTGTTCAGCATCATCTTGATGGTTTCCATCGGCTATTATCTGACGGCCAAGCGACGCTTCACCGCCGAAAACTCAGCCTTGTTGCCTTTTCTGGTCAACTATGTTTCCTTGCCGACTTTTATGATCTGGAACTTGCTCAGCACCTTCGACCGGGCAAAGCTCCTGCCGTTGTTGTCCGGCGTCGTTGTTCCCGCCATATCGATGTTGATCAGCTTCGGCATCGCTTATCTGCTTTCCAATGTGATCGGTCTGGCCAAGAACCGTCGTGGCACTTTCCGTTCCGCCTTCTTCAGTTCAAGCGCGATATTCGTCGGCGTACCGGTAAACATGGCATTGTTCGGCGAACGCAGTATCCCTTACGTGTTGATCTTTTTTCTCGCCAACGCTTTTCTGTTCTGGACGCTTGGCAACTATTCGATCAGTCTTGACGGAAAAGCCGCTCCGACAAGAATCCTCAGCGTTTCTTCCATCAAGCAGGTGTTTTCTCCGCCTTTCATCGGCTTTTCTATTGCCGTCAGCCTAGTGTTGCTCGAAGTCCGTTTACCGGACTTCCTTTTGGTAACATGCAAATATCTCGGCAGTATGACAACGCCACTTTCGATGTTATTCATCGGCATTGTGATGTATGGCGTCAATTTTGGACAGATCCGTATCACCAAAGATTTGCTCGTCTTATTAGCCGGACGGTTCGTGATTACTCCACTGATTGTTATCGTCGTGGCAAGCTTTTTGCCGATTCCGGAGTTAATGAAAAAAGTCTTTGTCATCCAGTCGGCGCTGCCGGCCATGACCCAGACTACGCTCATGGCCAAACTTTATGGTGCTGATGCCGAATATGCCGCCGTCCTGGTTAGCGCAACAACTATAGTGGCGCTATTTGCGATTCCGGTTTACATGGTGCTGGTCTGACACTTTCAAACAAAGTTAATGCAAAAGAGGCGATGGGAATGTTGCAGCATTCCCATCGCCTCTTTTGCATTAGTTGGAAATATCCCGGCGTTTATCGGCATTGATCAGGGGCGAGCCGCCAATATCTGACTGATTTCCAGCAATTTGATGAATTCGGCCCGGTAACCGTTTTCATCGCTACCCCGTGCGCCCCGGGCCAGCGCTAGCGCCTGGGCGTAGGAGGATTGCCCCTGGAACTCGGAGTTCCGCAGCAACATCCCGTACTCTGCCACCGCTGCGGCAAAACGGAGGTTTTCCGATGGGGTTGCAGCCAAATCAGTCTGTCCGTCTACCCGTTGCGTAATCAGCGAACTGGTTTCTTCGCTCGGCTTTTTATAGCGAATTTTCACCTGCAACAGATCATTGCTGCCTGCAGCTTGCGACTGCTGATATACCAGCGGGTCAACCGATGCTATATTATCAGGCGAATCTGCCGGTACAATCTCATATAGCGCCGTTACGGAATGACCTGCGCCCATATCTCCGGCATCCTTTTTGTCATCATTGAAATCGCGGTCGGCCAATTTGCGGTTTTCATAGCCGATCAAGCGATATGCCTTGACTTTGGCCGGATTGAACTCGACCTGGATCTTCACATCTTTGGCGATGGTGAACAAGGTTCCCGCCATCTGAGAAACCAGAACTTTTTTTGCTTCCAGCGCATTGTCGATATAGGCATAGTTGCCATTTCCCTTGTCGGCCAGTATTTCCATCTTATTATCCTTGATGTTTCCCATGCCAAAACCAAGCACGGTGAGGTAAATTCCCTGATCGCGCCGTTCCTCAATCAGTCTTGCCAGTTCACCCTCACTGGACGCTCCGACATTAAAATCGCCGTCGGTTGCCAAAATGACCCGGTTGTTTCCGCCTTCAATAAATTTGTCTTTGGCAATCTTGTAAGCCAGCTTGATTCCTTCGCCGCCGGCGGTGGAACCGCCTGCCTGCAGTCCGTCGATTTTGGCGTTGATCACTGCTTTTTCATTGCCGGGAGTAGAGTCCAGCACCAACCCGGCGGCCCCGGCATAAACCACGATCGCAACTCGGTCTTCAGCCCGCAATTGCTGAACCAACAACTTAAATGCCTTTTTCAGCAACGGCAATTTGTTTTCGGCAAACATCGAACCTGATACATCAATCAGGAACACGAGGTTGCTCGGCGGCAAATGTTCCGTCTTAATGCTTTTTCCCTGCAATCCGAGCAAAACCAGTCGACGATTGTTGTTCCATGGACTCACGCCGACTTCGGTCGTCAGCGATATCGGCTGATCGCCGGTCGGTTGCGGATAATCATAAGAGAAATAATTCAGCAGTTCTTCCGTGCGGACTGCGTCGGCCGGCGGCAGGTTGCCGCTGTTAAGGAAACGCCGCACGTTGCTGTAGGAAGCGGTATCGACATCGATCGAAAAGGTGGATAGCGGACTGCTGCTGACGTTCTGAAAGCTATTGTCGGTAATCGACTTGTATTCTTCCGTGTTCCAGGCAACCGGCGGCGATGGCCGCAATACGGCAGAAGGCGATCGCGCCACCGATGGTTGAACGTTCTCTTTTGCCGCCAGCATGATTCCTTTGCCGCCAAACATCCGATCCGTCACATAATCGCCTTTGACGATAATCACCGCAGTTTTGGCAGTATTAAGTTTGCTCATCAGACCATACTTTTCTTGCAACGCCGCGAGTACCGATGCAACCGTCTGGTCGGCTCGCACACTCAAGTCCACTTTCAAGTCTGCGACTTCCGGTACGGCAGCCAGTTCGATTCCGCTGGAGCGGCTGAGCAAATCCAGCAGCTCCTGCAGCGGCATGCCGACGGCTTTGATTTCCGCAGACGCCGTTGTTGTTTTTATCAAGCCTTCTACATTGATCGCACCCACACTGGTAATCAGTGACATGATGACAAGTAAAAAAATCGCGGTCCGTTTTCTCATTTTCCTCATCCCTTTCTGTTTGTCCGGCGACGTCAGTCGGACTGTTTACAACCTGATAAACGCACGATCGCCAAAAAGGTAACGGCTGTAAAAAATCTTGTTACTTTTTCGGCGCCAGACCGTTGAACTATATGAAAAGACTGTTGCGTCTTGTTGACGCCAGGCATCTGCTACCCCTACAATGAACCTGAGACAACAATGTTGCCAGGTGGTGAGCGGATGGCGTCAGAATGGGAATTGATTGAAAAAGCGAAAACCGGCGATCAAGCGGCGCTGAACCAACTGGTCGGCGATTGCTGGCAGCCGCTGTTCCGTTTCATCGCGCATAAACTGGGCAGTGCCGACGAAGCGCAGGATGTCGTGCAAGAAACATTTTTCCGGGCATTTCGTTCACTGGCCAGCTACAAACAGACCGACAGCCGATTTACCACTTACCTCGGCCGCATCGCCAGCAACCTGATCACCGACATGTGGCGAAAGAAAG